>DAIMKA010000006.1:379-15082 GCA_036721955.1 Lachnospiraceae bacterium
CTTGTATCAGGATGATGAGGCATGGGAGAGGGACCTTGCGAAGCTGGACGGCGACGCACAGGCAGCTGCGAAATTCAAGGGAAAGCTCGTCGATGCAAAGGCCATTGCGGCATTCTATCAGGCGGAGACGGCGCTGCAGCGCAGGATGAACAATCTGCTGACCTACGCGATGCTGCGCCAGTCCGAGGACACGCGGGCACCGAAGGCGCAGGAACTGATGGCGAAGGGAATGAGCAGGGCCGTGGCGGCGGAGAGCCTCTGCTCGTTTGCGGAGCCGGAGATTCTGGCACTGCCGGAGGAGAAGCTGAGGGAAATCGCGGAGGCGGAGGAATTAAAGCCGTACCGCTTCCTTCTGCAGGAGCTGATTGACGAGAAGCCGCACATTCTCTCCGCGGAGGAAGAGCGCCTCCTTGCGGGACTCTCCGAGGTTCTGGAGGCACCGAAGACCATCGCGGACAGCCTCATGGATGCGGATCTGTCCTTTGAACCGGCAGAGGACGGAAACGGGAACGAGCAGGAACTGACGCAGGCGAATTTCATTCTCCTCGAGCAGTCCGGGGACCGGACGCTTCGCAGGAATGCCTTCCGCAGTTTTTACAAGGGCTATTCATCGCATGGCAATACGCTGGCCGCGACGTATTCCGGCATTGTAAAGAGCCAGGTGGCGCAGGCGAAGGCAAGGCACTACGAGAGCTCCCGCGCCATGGCCCTTGCCGGAGAGCACATCCCGGCATCGGTTTACGACGGGCTGGTGGAGAGCGTGCGGCGGCACCTTCCGTCGATGCACCGGTATGCGGCGCTCCGGAAAAAGATTCTCGGCCTGCAGGAGCTGCACTACTATGATGTTTACGTTCCGCTGACGCAGGGCCTTTCCGGGAAAGAGAAGGACTGCGGGGACGGGAAGGAAACGGCGCAGGATTCCTGGACCTACGAGGAGGCGCAGCAGCTCGTTCTGGAAGCGCTGGCGCCTCTTGGAAAAGAGTACACGGAACAGGTGGAGAAGGCATTCCGGGACCGCTGGATTGATGTCTATCCGAACGCCGGGAAGCGGGGCGGAGCCTTTTCCTCCGGCACGTATGATTCCAATCCGTTCATCCTGATGAGCTATACGGGAGATTACGAGAGTGTATCCACCATCGCCCATGAGATGGGGCATTCGATGCACACCTGGCTTTCGAAGAACCACCAGCCCTGCTGGTACGCGGATTACACGCTCTTTGTCGCCGAGGTGGCATCCACGGTGAACGAAAATCTTCTGGTGGAGGATCTTCTGGCGAAGACGGAGGAGCCTGAGAGGAGGCTGTTCCTCCTCAATCAGTATCTGGAGGGCTTCAAGGCAACGGTCTATCGCCAGACGATGTTCGCGGAGTTTGAAGAGAGCGCCCATGCGATGGCGGAGCGCGGAGAGGCGCTGACGCCGCAGGCACTGAACGGGTTGTACCGGCAGCTGATTGCGGACTATTTCGGACCGGAGCTTGTAATCGACGAAGAGGTTGCCTGCGAGTGGTCGAGGATTCCTCATTTTTACCGTCCCTTCTATGTATATAAGTACGCGACGAGCTACGCCGCGGCGGTGGCGCTGTCCGAGAAGATCCTGAAGGAGGGGGAGCCCGCGGTGAAGCCGTATCTGGAGTTCCTGTCGATGGGCGGCAGCACCTATCCTCTGGAGGAGCTGGCGCACGCCGGTGTGGACATGACGACTCCGGCGCCGATTGACGCCGCACTGGACAAGTTCGACCGGATCCTCGACGAGGCGGAGCAGTGCGTGCAGAAGCTCCGGGAAAAGCCCTGAGGGAAACGTTCTGGAAAATGGGAAGGGATCGTGTATAATCTGTTACTGTTAAGAAATGCGAATTTACCACCAAACGAATTTTCAGCAGCAGGAACAGATGAGAACGAGATTAAGCGGCAAACAGAGACTGGAACTGGGGGCGGTTGCTCTGGTCATGGTGATTCTGGTCATCGTGCAGAGCCTGTATGCCTGTCGGCGGGAAATCTCCTCGCAGCGGGAGCGCGCAAGGCTCAACGCCAGAACCTATTCGGAGGAGCTCCGGATGGATTTTCAGCGCGGCATAGCGGTGACGGAGACCTTAAAGGACCTCATTATTGACAACGGCGGCATCATTCACAATTTTGACCAGGCGGCGAAGCAGCTGATGGAGGACAACATCGGCAGCATCCAGATTGCGCCGGGCGGCGTGGTGACGCAGATTTATCCGGAGGCGGGAAATGAAGCGGGCAAAATAAACCTGATGAGTGACCCGGACCGGGGACCGGTTGTGCAGTACGGAAGGGACCGGAACAAGGTCACCATGCAGGGGCCGTTCGACCTGAAGCAGGGCGGCAGAGGCATTGCGATCCGCAATCCGGTTTTTCTGGAGAAGGGAAACGAGAAGAGCTTCTGGGGCTTTACGGTTGTGATCATCCGGGTGCCGGAGATCTTCGAGCACACACTGAAGAATCTGGAATCCTTCGGCTATGACTATTGTGTGGAGACGACGACCTCCCCGCTTTCTTCCGATTCCGTGCGCGTTGCCGCTTCCCTGGACGAAAAGAGCAGTCTGAAGGGGCCGGAGACGGAGACCTTCCGGGCCGGGGAATGCACCTGGACCATCTCTGTGGCGCCGAAGGGCGGCTGGTCGGCGGGCAGCGCCTTCCGGGTTGTGGGATGGAGTGCTGTTCTGGCCGTTCTGATTGTCCTGATGGCATACCTGCTCCTGAACATGTACAACCAGAGAAGGCAGATGCAGCAGGCGGCGGACACCGATGTCCTGACCGGCCTGTACAGCCGCCGGGGATTCATGAAGAAACTGAATGAGTTGATGGAAGAGGATTCCGGGAAGCCTCTTACGGCAGTGTTTCTGGACCTCGATGATTTCAAGCTCATCAATGACCTGCACGGCCATCAGACCGGAGACGAGGCGCTGAAGAACCTTGCGGAGAGTCTCCGGGAATCGTTCCCGGAGAATGCGCTGATCGGAAGGACCGGCGGCGACGAGTTCTGCGTCCTGCTCTGCGGGAAGACGGCGGAGGAGTGTGCCTCCCGGATCCGGGAGGCTGCGGCAAAGGAGCAGAGCTTCCCGGTCGGGAAGGAAACGTATCCCTACACGATTTCGGTCGGATATGCCGACTATCCGGCGCAGGCCTCGGACCGGAGAGAGCTGATGACGCATGCCGACCAGGCACTGTATGTTGCCAAGATGGAGGGAAAGCACCGGTGCGTCCGGTACGACAAGACAATGGACAACGTCAGACGCACGCAGCTCGGCTTCAATGTGCGGAGCATTGCGGCGGGAATTCCCGGAGCCTTTCTGATTTATAAGGCCCACGGGGAGGAAGAGATCCTGTTTGCCAACGATGACCTGATCCGCATGACCGGCTGCAGGAATTTCGAGGACTTTCTGGCCTACACGAAGTCGAGCTTCCACGGATTCGTGCATCCGGATGACTTGGAGCGGGTGGAGCGTGAGATCTGGACGCAGGTCCGTGCAGAGAAGGAGAAGGCCCCGGAGGGAAAAGAGCATTACGATGATGTCGTGAACTACCGGATGGTCACGAAGGACGGAACGGTCCGGCAGGTGATGGATTTCGGCAGACTGATCCGGACCGACAACTACGGAGAAATCTTCTTTGTCTTTATCCGGGAAAAGGAATAAAAACTTGCAATTCATAAAACTGTGTGCTATTTTTGTTATGTTTGAATAGGGTTGACTGTAAGAGTGGGCTTCGAAGTCCACTCTTTTTTATGAATTCTGTTCAGCACAGGCTGATTGCAAGCGTGAATTGACCGCTTGCGGGCATATTCACGACTGGAATCAGCCTGCGGTCAAGGGCAGTGAGGAGAAAGCCGCGCAGGCGGTTTCTCCGATACGCGAAGTGAATTGCGAAGCAATTCACTTCAAACAGGAGAAGATACCATCGGGTATCTTCGAGTGTCAGGTACCTTTGACCGGCAGCATCTCGAATTTTCGCAAGAAAATTCGAGATGTGCGGAACAGAAGGATTTTGCCTCAGTGAGGTATAAAATGGCGAAGAGAAAGCAGACAGAGGAACTCGCAGAAAAGCTCCTGGAGCCGATTGCAAAGGCGCACGGAGTGCGGATCTATGACGTGGAATACGTGAAGGAAGGGCAGGAATACTACCTGCGGGCCTACATCGACAAGGACGGCGGCGTCACCATTGACGACTGCGTGGATGTCAGCCATGATCTGTCCGACGCCCTGGACGCGGCGGATCCGATTCCGGAGGCCTACACTCTGGAGGTGTCGAGCCCGGGACTGGGCAGAACGCTGACGAAGGACCGCCACTTTGCCGCGAGCATCGGAAAGGAAGTGGAGGGCAATACCTTCAAGCCCTACGATGAGGCATCCGGCGGGAAGAACAAGAATTTCGACGGCATTCTGAAGGCCTTCGACGAGGACACCATTACCGTCGGGAGAGAGGACGCAAAGGGGAATGCCCTGGAGGATCTCGTGCTGGAGCGGAAGGCTGTCGCGAAGGTTCGCCTGAAAATCGATTTCTGAGAGAAGGACAGAGACTTTTTCCGGAAACAGCGGGAAATGCGAGACAGACATCAGCTGACGGGGAAGGAAGCGCGTCCCGCGCGTTTCCGTGAAGATAGATAGTGGGAACACACAGTTCATATCTGTGAAAAGGAGAGACAATGAACGAAGAATTGAAAACCGCAATGGAAGTGCTGGAGAAAGAGAAGAATATCAGCTCGGATACTCTTTTTGATGCCATCGAGTCCGCACTGGTAATCGCCTGCAAGAGCAATTTCGGCAGGACCGACAACGTGAAGGTGGAAGTGGACCGCGACACCTTTGATTATCATGTCTGGGCGGAGAAGACCATCGTTCCCACGCAGGATGACGTGGAGGACGACCAGTACCAGATTTCTCTGGAAGAGGCGAAGAAGCAGCACATCACCGGCGAGGTCGGAGATGTTGTGAAGGTTGACTTCAACAGCAAGTCCTTCGGACGGATCGCCACGCAGATTGCGAAGAACGTCATTCTTCAGAAGATCCGCGAGGAAGAGCGCAACGCGGTTTACAACTACTTCATTGACAAGGTCAAGACCGTGGTGACCGGCGTTGTACAGCGTCAGATCGGCCGCAACTGGACCGTCAGTCTCGGCACGCAGGACGGCACCCTCAAGGCGGAGGGCATGCTGAATGAGAAGGAACAGGTCCCCACGGAGAAGCTCCGCACGGGCGAGCGCATCCGCGTGTATATCGTGGATGTCCGCAAGACCACCAAGGGCGCGGCAAGGATTCTTCTGTCCCGCACGCATCCGGATCTTGTCAAGGGCCTGTTCGCCGAAGAGGTGGCGGAGATCCGCGACGGCACCGTGACCATCGAGAGCATTGCGCGTGAGGCGGGAAGCCGCACCAAGATCGCGGTATGGAGCAGCAATCCGAACGTGGATCCGGTCGGCGCATGCGTCGGTCTGAACGGAACCCGCGTCAACAACATCGTGAATGAGCTCAACGGCGAGAAGATTGACATCGTGAACTGGGATGACAACCCCGGAAACCTGATTCAGAACGCCCTGTCTCCCGCGAAGATCGTCGCAGTATTCGCGGATCCCGAGGAGAAGAGCGCGAAGGTTGTCGTTCCGGATTACCAGCTCTCTCTGGCAATCGGCCGCGAGGGACAGAACGCCCGTCTGGCGGCGAGACTGACCGGCTATAAGATTGATATCAAGGACGAGACGCAGGCCAAGGATGCTCCCGGCTTCCGCTATGAGGATTATCTGGACGGCGGAGATGAGGAAGAAGAGATCGAGTACGTAGACGAGAACGGAAATCCGGTGGATGAGAACGGAAATCCGATCGAAGAGACGGCTGAGGCAGAAAACGCAGAGGCTGCGGGGCAGGAAGAGACCGCAGAGACTGCGGATGCTGCAGAGGCGGATGCGACTGAGGCTGCACCGGAGGAATGACGGACTGATGCCGAAAAAGGTTCCGATGCGCACCTGTATCGGGTGCGGTGAATGCAAAGAGAAGAAATCCATGATCCGGATTGTGCGGACCGCGGAGGGCAGGATTCTGGCCGATCCGGGCGGGCGCATGAACGGAAGAGGGGCGTACCTGTGCAGGAATGCGGAGTGTCTCGAGAAGGCGTTCCGCAGAAAGGCACTCGGCCGCGCGTTCCGCTGTGAAGTGAAGAAGGAAGAATACGAGGCTCTTCGCGCGCAGCTGGAGGAACAGGAGGCGCCGGAGTGATTTCAAAAGTGTATCAGATGCTGGGCCTTGCGACGAAGGCGGGGAAGACGAGAAGCGGCAGCTTTCTCGCCGAGGACTGTGTCCGGAGCAGAAAGGCGAGACTCGTGCTGATTGCCGGGGACACCGAAGGCAATACGAGAAAGCGCCTGGAGGACAAGTGCCGGTCGTATCAGGTGCCGGTCCGGTATTACGGAACCAAGGCAGACCTTGGAAGAGCAATGGGACAGGGAATCCGGTCCTGCGCCGCAGTGACGGACGCGGGATTTGCAGACAGGATAGCGAAGCTGGTGGATATGCAGCGGGAAGAAAGAGGTAGCGATGGCGAAAACGAGAATCAGTGAGATTATGAAGACCTACGGCGTGGAGAAGGATGAAATCGCATCCTTCCTGAAAGAGAAAGGCATTGAGGTCAAGACGGCCAGCAGCAGTGTGGATGAAGAGACCATGAAGCTGGTGGAGGCCCGTTTCGGCAAGAAGACAGAGTCATCGCCCAAAACCGCAAAGACCGCCGCTGCGGAGAAGGAGCCTGCGGCAGACGGCCAGAAGGTGGTCCGCAAGGTTGTGACCCCGGTGAAAAAGAAGAAGATCATCATCGTCACAGGGGGGAACGCAGCCGGGAAGAGCTCGTCCCAGAAGGCGGGCAGTTATTCCGCGGGCGGACAGCAGAGAGGAAGCTACAGCTCCGGCTCGTCGAATGCGGGAAGAAATTCCTCGAGAAACGGTCAGGGAGGCCGCGCACAGGCATCGGCAGGCACAGGAGCCTACCATCCGATCAAGCCGAAGACGGCTCCTTCCCAGATGAGCGTGGACTACCACAAGCCGATCCCGAAGAGTGAGCAGCCGGCGCCGAAGAAGATTCCGGCACCCGCGGCAGAGGAAGTAAAGAAGACAGCGCTTCCGCAGGAGCAGGCGGGGAATCCGGCACCTGCAGCAAAGGAAGAGAATATCCGCGCAGCGCAGCCTGCAGATGTGCAGGCAAGGGAGCCGAAGGCCGCTCCTTCACAGGAAGCCGTCAAGACTCCTGCCGCTGAGGAGAAGAGAAGCCAGGCGGGCACGCAGGAGCGTTCCCAGTCCCGCGGACAGAATGCATCCGGCTCCGGAAGAAGAGACGGCGGAAGGAATGAGAGAGGAGACCGCGCGGATTTCCGCCGCGGACAGGGCGGCTTTGGCCAGAACGGAACCGGTGCAAGACGGCCCGGAAACGGCGACCGGAGCGGCAGACCTTCCTACGGTCAGAACGGTCAGGGAAACGGTGACCGCGGAAGAGGTCAGGGAAGAACTGGCTTCGGCGGCGGACGTCCCGGCCAGGGAGGATCGTCTTTTGCCCGTCCCGGCCAGGGTGCAAGAGGAGCAGCGGGCGGCCGCGGCTTCGGCGGCAAGGACAGCGCTCCTTCGCAGGATTTCGGCAGCAAGGACAAGCGCCGCAATCCCAACGGTGTCGCGAGAGACCGTCACAACAAAAAGGACGTTGCGTTCGAGCAGAACGAGCAGCGTGAGAGAAAGAACCGTTCCGGCCGCTTCATCAAGCCGGTCGTAGAGAAGGTGGAAGAGCCGGAAGAGCAGATCAAGGTGATCACGATTCCGGAGAAGCTCACCATCGGAGAGCTGGCGGAGAAGATGCACTTAAAGCCCGCAGAGCTCATCAAGAAGCTGTTCCTCGCAGGAAAGGCCATGACTGTGAACTCGGAAGTGACCTATGAGGAGGCGGAGAACATCGCCGCCGATTATGACATCCTCTGCGAGAAGGAAGAGAAGGTCGATGTCATTCAGGAGCTCCTGAAGGAGGACGACGACAAGGAAGAGGATCTGGTTTCCCGTCCGCCGGTTGTCTGCGTCATGGGTCACGTTGACCACGGCAAGACTTCCATTCTGGACTACATCCGCCATTCGAGAGTGACGGAGAAGGAAGCGGGCGGAATCACACAGGCCATCGGCGCGTATACCGTCGAGGTAAACGGACGCTCGATCACCTTCCTGGATACGCCCGGACACGAGGCCTTCACGGCAATGCGTCTTCGCGGCGCGCAGTCCACGGATATCGCGGTGCTGGTTGTTGCAGCGGATGACGGCGTGATGCCGCAGACGGTGGAGGCAATCAACCACGCGAAGGCGGCCGGCGTTGAGATCATCGTTGCCGTCAACAAGATGGATAAGCCGGATGCCAATCCGGACCGCGTCAAGGAGCAGCTCTCCAAGTACGAGCTGATTCCTTCGGACTGGGGCGGACAGACAGAATTCGTCAATGTATCGGCCAAGACCGGAGAAGGCATCGACGACCTTCTGGAGACCATTCTCCTGCAGGCAGACGTGATGGAGCTCAAGGCCAATCCGAACCGCCTCGCAAGAGGACTGGTTCTGGAGGCGAAGCTGGACCGCGGAAGAGGTCCGGTTGCCAATGTCCTGGTGCAGAAGGGCACGCTCCATGTGGGCGATTTCATCTCGGCAGGTCCCGCCTTCGGCAAGGTCCGCGCGATGATCAATGACAAGGGCAAGAACGTGAAGGAGGCAGGTCCTTCGGAGCCGGTCGTGGTTCTGGGTCTTTCGGATGTGCCGGGAGCCGGCGAGGTTATCGTGGCGCACCCGACCAACGACGAGGCGAAGTCTTATGCGCAGACCTACAAGGCCCAGCATAAGGAAGAGCTCGTGGAAGAGAACGTCATGTCCATGAACGTCGAGGATCTGTTCGATCAGATGCGCGAGGGCAAGATGAAGGAACTCGAGCTGATCGTCAAGGCGGATGTGCAGGGCTCCGTGGAGGCGCTGTGCGCATCTCTTCAGAAGCTCTCCAACGACGAGGTCAAGGTCCGCATCATTCACAGCGCGGCCGGCAACATCACCGAGTCGGATGTGGATCTGGCGGCAGCGTCCAACGCCGCCATCATCGGATTCAACGTGCATCCGGATTCCACGGCGAAGTCAATCGCGGAGCACAACGGCGTTTCGATCCACCTGTACAAGGTCATCTATCAGGCAATCGACGATGTCAATGCGGCATTGAACGGCATGCTGGCACCTGTCTATGAGGAGAAGGTCATCGGACATGCGGAGGTGCGTCAGCTCTTCAAGTCCGGCAAGATCGGCAACATCGCCGGCAGCATGGTTCTGGACGGCGTGATCGAGAAGGGCTGCACCGTCCGCATCACGAGAGACAAGGAGAAGATCTTCGAGGGCGGACTTGCATCGCTCAAGCGGTTCAAGGATGATGTGAAGGAAGTCAAGGCCGGCTATGACTGCGGTCTCGTATTCGAGGACTTTGATGCCATGAATGTGGGCGATCAGATTGAAGCCTACAAGATGGTGGAGGTTCCGAGAGAAGAAGTCATTGCCCGCAAGGAAAAGGAAGCGGCCAAAAAGGCCAAGGAGGCTTCCAAATAATAAGAAACTTGCAGAAATTCCGGGCCGCAGTGCACTGCGAAAGAACAGGCGCACTGCGGCCCGAATGTTAAAAAGCAACGATTCAGCGCATCCCGGATGGTCCGGGAATCATCGATGCGGCTGTGCTGAACCGTGACAGAGAGGCAGCTATGAGAAAAAACAGTGTAAAAAACCGGAGAATCAATGACGAGGTCCGCAAAAGTCTCGCAGAGATCATCCGGGATATCAAGGATCCGCGCGTTTCGCCCATGACCTCCGTGATTGAGGTGGAGGTTGCGCCGGATCTCAAGAACTGCAAGGTGTGGATTTCCGTTCTGGGAAGCCCGGAGGACGGGACGAGAACCATGCAGGGGTTAAAGAGCGCGAACGGATTCATCCGGAGCGAGCTTGCGCACCGCGTGAATCTGCGCAACACACCGGAACTGCACTTCCTTCTGGACGATTCCATCGCCTATGGCGTGGAGATGGCACACCGGATTGATGAAGTGAAGGCCATGGACGAAGAGGCGGAGAAGGAACGCCGGGCAAAGGGCATTGACATCAATGATACCAGCAGTTATGAGACGATGGAGTGATATGAATATTCTGGATGAAGTAAGGGACTGCAGAACCATCGGAATCAGCGGACACATCCGGCCGGACGGAGACTGCGTCGGTTCCTGCATGGCTATGGCACTGTACCTGGAGAAGGCACTGCCTGGGGCCCGCGTGGATGTTTTCCTCGGAACGTTTTCGGAAGCGCTTCGGAAGAACATTGCGGGGGCGGAGCAGATTCACCACGAGTACGTGACGGATGTGGAGCACTATGACGCGTTCCTGTGCCTTGACTGCGAGAAGGAACGCCTCGGTGATGCACTGGACCTGTTCATGAAGGCAGGAAAGAAGATCAACATTGACCATCACCGGACGAACAGCGGATCGGGAGATGTGAATTACGTGGTTCCGACGGCGAGCAGCACCTGCGAGCTGGTTTACACGACGATGGAGGAGAGCCTTCTGGATGAGAGCATTGCGAAGGATCTCTACATCGGCATGGTGACGGACACGGGCGTTTTCATGTATTCCAACACCGGGCGGCAGACGATGGAGATCGCGGGCAGACTCCTGGAGTTCGGCTTTGATTTCTCCGCGGTCATCCGTGAGGTGTTTTACGAGAAAACCTATGTGCAGCAGCAGATTCTGGGCAGGGCTCTTCTGGAGAGCATCCGTTTCCTGGACGGGCGCTGCATCGTCAGCATGATTGACCGCAAAACCATGCGTTTTTATCAGGCGACCAGCTCGGACATGGACGGCATTGCCAGCGAGCTCGTACACACGGAGGGCGTCTGCTGTTCCATTTTCATGTATGAGATCGAGCCGATGACGTACAAGGTGAGCCTTCGCTCCACCGGCGAGGTGGATGTCTCGAAGCTGGCGCTTCTGTACGGAGGCGGCGGCCATGCGCGGGCGGCGGGCTGCACCTGCAACGCGTCGTATCACGATATCATCAACAACCTGTCTCCGTATATCGAGGAGCAGCTGAATGCGGGAGTTCACGTATAGCGTATGGCAGAACGAATCGAGAATCACTACTGCGGCATGCTGGTGATCCGGAAGGAGCCGGGCTTCACCTCGAGCGATGTCGTGGCGAAGCTCCGCGGAATCGTGCACATGCGCAGGATCGGGCACACCGGAACCCTGGATCCCATGGCGGAGGGAGTGCTCCCGGTCTGCCTCGGGAACGCGACGAAGCTGGCGGAGCTGATTGCGGACCGCGACAAGGAATACCGGGCAAGGCTCCGGCTGGGCGTGACGACGGATACGCAGGATATGACGGGGACGGTGCTGAACCGTCTTCCGGAGGAAGAGGTGGAGCGCCTTGTGACCGGGGAGAAGATCCTGGAAGCCTCGAAGCGCTTTGTCGGCGAGGTGGATCAGATTCCTCCGATGTATTCCGCGGTCTGGAGCAACGGAAGGCGCCTGTACGAGCTCGCGAGGGAAGGGACTGTCGTGGAGCGAAAGCCCCGGCGGATCACCATCCGGGAACTGGAAATCGAGCGCGTGGAGCTCCCTTACGTGACGCTTCGCGTCGTGTGCTCGAAGGGAACCTACATCCGGACGCTGTGCGAGGACCTCGGGAATGCCCTCGGCGTCGGCGGAGCGATGGATCATCTCCTCCGGACGAGAGTCGGAATCTTCCGGCTGGAGGAGGCACTGACGCTGGGAGAGGTGCAGGAGATCATGGACACGGATCCCGGAGCGCTGAAGCGGCATATCATTCCGGTGGACGCGTTCTTTCAGGAGGCCCCGGCCATTCATATCCGCGAGGAGGATATGAAGTATCTCCGGAACGGCAATGCCTTGTCCTCCGCGAACACGACGGAGGGAATCCTTCCGGAGACGGACCGCATCCGCGTGTACGATGCATCCGGCGTGTTTTTTGCGCTGTACCGCTACGTGCCCGGGCGAAACCGCGCGCTGCCGGTGAAAATGTTCCATGATACGGATTCGCGGGAAAATGACAGAAGATAAGCGGCGGGCCGTGAAAACAATAACCGGGGATCCAATACCGGTCTGCGCAAACGACAGAAGAGAAACGACAGACCTGTGAGAATACGGCCGGCGGAGCGTCGGAAGATATGGAAAAGCATGGAGATCATAACGAATCTTTCGCAGTTTTGCATTACGGAGAAAACTGCGGTTACAATCGGAAAATTTGACGGAATCCATCTGGGCCACCGCAGGCTTCTTCGGGAAATTCTGGGACGAGGGGACGGTCTCGCCTCGTGCGTGGTGACCTTCGATCCTCTGCCGGAGGTGTTTTTCGGAACTCTGGAGAGCGGTGTGCTCTCGACAAGAGAGGAGAAGCGCAGAGCCTTCGACCGCATGGGCGTGGATTATCTGGTGGAGCTCCCCTTTGACCGGGAAATGGCCGGAATGGATCCGGAGCGCTTTGTCCGGGAAATCCTGTGTGAGAAGCTTCACGCGGCCGTGATTGCGGCGGGCCCGGATCTTTCCTTCGGGGACCGGGGAAGAGGAGATTTTGCCCTGCTCCGGAGAATGGAAAAAGAGGGCGGCTTTCAGACGGTCATGATCGGCAAGGAGGAGTATCAGGGGCAGGTGATCAGCTCGACGCTCATCCGCGGGCTTGTCCGGGCGGGACGGATGGAAGAGGTGAGAAAGTGCCTCGGGATGCCGTATCAGGTTCTCGGCACGGTTCTTCACGGAAATGCGATCGGAAGGACCATCGGGATTCCCACGGTGAACCAGATTCCGGAGGCGGACAAGCTCCTTCCGCCGCACGGCGTCTATTATTCCAGCGTCCTTCTGGACGGGAAGGAGTACCCCGGCATGACGAATATCGGCGTGAAGCCCACCGTCTCGAAGACGGGATCCCTCACGGTGGAAACGCATCTGTATGATTTCCGCGGGGACCTGTACGGGCGGGTGATCACGACCTCGCTTCTTACCTTCCGGCGTCCGGAACGGAAATTCTCCGGAATTGACGAGCTGAAGCAGACGATGCAGAAGGATCTTGCGGCCGGACGGGAATATCACGGCATCTGATCACGGACCTGTGTCCGGCACATGAGGAACTCTGCGCAGGAGGCTTCTGCGAGGGAGGAGGGCAAAGCGTTTCCCTTCCGGCAGGAGAATCTGCCGCCGGGGATCTTCGGGTGTCCGGGACGCTAAGGAGGACGACATACTATGACGGGAAAGAAGAACACACATTCCGGCACGAATTCCACAGAAAATGTTGAGACAAGCACAGCGGCGGACGGCAAAAACCGCGGGGACAACCTGATTCTGATCGGCATGCCGACCTCCGGAAAGAGCACCGTCGGCATCATTCTCGCCAAGGCACTCGGCTATGAATTTACGGACATTGATCTTCTGATCCAGAAGAAGGCCGGGAAAAAGCTCGCGGCGATCATGGAAGAGAGAGGCGTGGACGGATTCCTCTCTCTGGAAGAGGAGGTCACCTGCGGCCTCTCCTGCAGCCATACGGTCATTGCCCCGGGCGGAAGCGTCGTCTATGGGGAAAAGGCCATGGAGCACCTGAAATCCCTCGGCAGGGTGATTTATCTTCAGATGGACCTGGATATGCTGACGGAACGCCTGCACGATGCGAGGAACCGCGGCGTCGCGCTCCGGGAGGGACAGACGCTGGAGATGCTCTATAACGAAAGGGTGCCGCTGTACGAGCAGTACGCGGACATCACCGTGAATGAGAGCGGGCATGCGCTGGAGGACATGGTGGTCCTGATTGTATCGAAGCTGCACGCACCTGCATGAAAAAGCAGAAAACATCGCTTGAATTGTGCAGAATGATATGTTATTGTACCAATGTTATGTACATTTCCTGCGCTCAGGAACAGGCGCTCCGGTCACGGTATCTGGTGACAGCCATTCCTTAGTAACAGGAGAATCAAGACCTGATCTGTCAGGCGGAAAGAGGAGACTATGATCGCAAAGGAAAAGAAAGCAGAAATCATCAAAGAGTACGGCCGTATGGAAGGCGACACCGGATCACCGGAGGTACAGATCGCAATCCTTACTGCAAGAATCACTGAGCTCACCGAGCACATGAAGAAGAATCCGAAGGACTATCACTCCAACAGAGGCCTTCTGAAGATGGTTGGTCAGAGAAGAGGACTTCTTGACTACCTCAAGAAGACTGACCTTGAGAAGTATCGTGCCCTGATCGAGAAGCTCGGCATCAGAAAGTAATCCTGTCTGAGAAATGGGAAGGCGGCGCGGGCCGGTTGTTTTTGCCGGTCCGACGTCGCCTTCTTGCTCATTGTTCACCTGCGCCGGTTTCCTGTTTTCCGGATGCCGGTGAGCAGTTTCCAGGCATATATGAGATCTGAGGACGAAGGACCCTCGGAAAGGAAGAGAAAAGAAATGGCAGAGTACAAGGTAGAGAAGAAAGAAGGTTACACCACATATTCCATGGAGCTGGCGGGACGCACTCTTTCCGTGGACATCGGAAGGGTCGGCAAGCAGGCCAACGGCTGCGCGTTCATGCACTACGGCGATACGACTGTTCTGTGCACCGCAACGGAATCCGCAGCGCCGCGTGACGGCGTGGATTTCTTCCCGCTGTCCGTTGAGTACAGCG
>DAIMKA010000006.1:15174-25112 GCA_036721955.1 Lachnospiraceae bacterium
CCGATGCGCCCGCTGTTCCCGAAGGACATGCGCAATGACGTAACGCTGGAGTGCATGGTCATGAGCGTGGATCCGGACTGCCGTCCGGAGCTGGTTGCCATGATGGGTGCTCCTCTTGCCACCACGATTTCCGATATTCCGTTCGCTGGTCCCTGCGCAACGACGCAGCTCGGCCTCGTGGACGGCAAGGTGATTGTGAACCCGGGCCAGAAGGACTGGGATGAGGGCGATCTTCGTCTGACGGTTGCCTCCACGGCGGAGAAGGTCATCATGATCGAGGCCGGCGCCAATGAGATCCCGGAGGAGGACATGATCCGCTACATTTATCAGGCGGATGCGGTCAACCAGGAGCTGATCGCCTTCTACAGCGCGATCCAGAAGGAAGTCGGCAAGCCGAAGCAGGAGTATGTCTCCGTTGCGGTTCCGGAGCAGATGTTCGAGGACATCAAGAAGATCGTTCCTCCGGAAGAGATGGAGACGGCTGTCTTCACGGATGACAAGCAGACCCGTGAGAAGGCTGTCGCAGAGATCACCGAGAGACTGAAGGAAGCCTTCGCAGACAACGAGGCTTATCTTGCACAGCTCGGCGATGCGGTTTATCAGTATGAGAAGAAGACCGTCCGCAAGATGATCCTGAAGGATCACAAGCGTCCGGACGGACGTCAGCTGAATCAGATCCGTCCGCTTCACGCAGAGGTCGGCCTGATTCCGAGAGTACACGGCTCCGCCATGTTCACAAGAGGACAGACCCAGATCGTCGATGTCTGCACGCTGGCTCCCCTGTCGGACGCACAGCGCGTAGAAGGACTGGATCCGAATGTAACCGAGAAGAGATACGTGCATCAGTACAATTTCCCGGCATATTCTGTCGGCGAGACGAAGGTTTCCAGAGGTCCGGGACGGCGTGAGATCGGTCATGGCGCACTGGCGGAGAGAGCTCTGCTTCCGGTTCTTCCTTCCGTAGAGGAGTTCCCGTACGCGATCCGCTGCGTATCGGAGACCATGGAGTCCAACGGCTCCACGTCCATGGCGAGCACCTGCGCATCCTGCATGGCGCTGATGGATGCCGGTGTTCCGATCAAGAAGCAGGTCGCAGGCATTTCCTGCGGACTGGTGACCGGCGAGACCGATGACGATTTCGTTCTTCTGACCGATATTCAGGGTCTTGAGGACTTCTTCGGAGATATGGACTTCAAGGTAACCGGTACACACGACGGCATCACGGCCATCCAGATGGATATCAAGATCCACGGTCTGACCAGAGCCATCGTAGAGGGCGCGATCGCACGCTGCAAGGAGGCCCGCGAGTTCATCATGAACGGTGTCATGAGCCAGGCAATCGCAGAGCCTCGCCCGGAGGTCGGCAAGTATGCACCGAAGATCGACATGATCCAGATCGATCCGGAGAGAATCGGCGATGTGGTCGGCCAGCGCGGCAAGACCATCAACGAGATCATCAAGAGAACGGGCTGCCAGATCGACATTGACGATGATGGAAGAGTTTCCATCTGCGGCACGGACGCACAGGGCATGGCAGATGCGAAGAGAATGATCAGCATCATCACCACGGACTTCTATGAGGGCCAGGTTCTGGAAGGCGTCGTCGTTTCCATCAAGGAGTTCGGCGCATTCCTCGAGTTCGCTCCCGGCAAGGAGGGCATGGTGCATATTTCCAAGATCGCACCCCGCCGCATCGAGCATGTCGAGGATGTCCTGACGCTCGGCGACAAGGTCCGCGTCATCTGCCTCGGCAAGGACAAGCTCGGAAGAGTGTCCTTCTCCATCAAGGACGCTCCGAAGGACGAGCAGTAACGAATCTGAACAATGCCGGTCTCTCCCGGAACCGTGACAGACGGTCCGGAAGAGAGCCGGCTTTTGGTCCTGCACTTTTCCGGCTGACGGGAAGGTGCAGGAATATTTTTGTTAATGGTTCAGCAACGGTGGGATTGAGACGTGAATGGGCTGCCTGCAGTCCGATTCACGAATCAATCCTGCCGGCGGCCAAGGCACGAAGTGCCTCTGGCCGGCCGCATCGGGAATTTTCGACAGAAAATTCGAGATGTGCTGAACAGCCATTGTTAGGAAAGGTATAAAAATGAGTACGATTGCAGAAGAAATCGGACGCCGCAGGACCTTCGCCATCATTTCCCACCCGGATGCCGGCAAGACGACGCTGACGGAGAAATTCCTCCTCTATGGCGGAGCCATCAACCAGGCCGGATCGGTCAAGGGAAAGGCTACGGCGAAGACGGCGGTTTCCGACTGGATGGAGATTGAGAAGAAGAGAGGTATTTCCGTTACCTCTTCCGTTCTTCAGTTTGAATATGACGGCTGCTGCATCAACATTCTGGACACCCCGGGACATCAGGATTTCTCGGAGGACACCTACCGCACCCTGATGGCGGCGGACTCGGCAGTCATGGTCATCGACGGTTCCAAGGGCGTCGAGGCACAGACGAAGAAGCTGTTCAAGGTCTGTGCGATGCGGCATGTTCCGATTTTCACGTTCATCAACAAGATGGACCGCGATGCGAAGGACACCTTCGATCTTCTGGACGACATCGAGAAGAATCTCGGCGTGGAGACCTGCCCGGTGAACTGGCCGATCGGTTCCGGCAAGGAGTTCAAGGGAATTTACGACCGGGAGAGCAACGAGGTCATCCAGTATTTTGACACGCAGAAGGGAACGAAGGAGGGCCGCGAGGTCAAGGTCTCTCTGGATGACAAGGATACCGTCATCGGCGAGATCGGCGAGGACGCCTATGAGAAGCTGACCGGCGAGATCGAACTTCTGGACGGTGCCGCGGCACCGTTCGATCTGGACAGAATCCGCGCGGGCAAGCTGACTCCTGTTTTCTTCGGGTCGGCCCTGCAGAACTTCGGCGTGGAAATTTTCCTGCAGGCTTTCCTCCGGATGGCGCTGCCTCCGGTTGCGAGAATCAGCGGCGGCGAGCCGGTGGATCCCGTGAGCAACGGTTTTTCCGCGTTTGTTTTCAAGATTCAGGCGAATATGAACAAGGCGCACCGCGACCGCGTGGCGTTCATGCGGATCTGCTCCGGCAAGTACGAGGCCGGCATGGAGGTCCTCCACGTGCAGAGCGGCAGAACGCAGCGCCTTTCTCAGCCGCAGCAGCTGATGGCGAGTTCCCGGAAGGTTCTGGACGAGGCCTATGCGGGCGATATCATGGGCGTGTTCGATCCGGGCATTTATTCCATCGGCGATACCCTCTGCCTGCCCGGGCAGCATTTTAAATATGAAGGAATTCCGACCTTCGCTCCGGAGCATTTCGCAAGGGTGCGCCAGGTCGATACGATGAAGCGGGATCAGTTCGTCAAGGGAATCCGGCAGATCGCGCAGGAAGGTGCGATTCAGGTTTTCCAGGAGTACAACACCGGCATGGAAGAGATCATTGCGGGCGTTGTCGGCGTACTGCAGTTCGACGTTCTGGAATTCCGTCTGAAGAACGAATACAACGTGGACATCCGCCTGGAGATGCTGCCGTATGAGAACATCCGCTGGATCACCAAGTGCCCGGTGGACGTGAAGCAGATCGTCGGAACCACGGATATGAAGCTGGTCAAGGATATGAAGGGCCAGCCGCTTCTTCTGTTCGTCAATGCATGGAGTCCGCAGATGGTCCTGGACCGCAACAAGGGGCTGGAGCTGGAGGAGTTCTCGAGAAACTGATCCGGGAATTTGCCCGATGCAGGACCGGTATCCGCATTCGAAAGCTGTGGGGAGCTTTCGAATGCGGCGGCCAGAAGCCCTTCGGGCTTTGGCCGCAGGATGGTTTTGACAGCGGATCCGTCTGCCAGCAGCCGATCCGCTGTTAAAACCATCCTGTGCCGGTCGGGAAACACATTCACAATGCAGCCGGAATCTGATATACTGATGGAAGTTTATCATGTGCCGGAAGGAGGATTACAATGGCAGAAAACGAAGTTCAGAAGAAGCCCGGAGTCGAAGAAATCGGCACGGTCAGAATAGCTGATGATGTTGTGTCCGCAATCATTGCGTATGCGGCGAAGGAAGTCGAGGGCGTTGCCGGACTTGCGGGAAATGCCGGAGACGGCTTCCTGAAGAAGGCAGGTGTGAAGCGCCCGTCGATGGGCGTGAAGGTCGAGATGGAGAACGGCAATGTGAGAGCGGATCTGTCTCTGACCATGGATTACGGTTACAATATTCCGGCGACCTGCAGCAAGGTGCAGGCGAGAGTGAAGCAGGCTGTGGAGAACATGACGGGACTTCGCGTAGAGGACGTCAATGTGCGCATTGCAGGCATCCGGATGGCAGCAGACGAAGAGCAGCAGTAAGCGGCAGTACGAAAGGCAGCGATGAAGAGAAGCAGTCAGCGCGAACAGATTTTTAAAATCCTGTTCCGGGCAGAATTTAATGATGTTTCCGAGATGCCTCTGCAGGAGGCCATGTACTTCGAGAGCGGAGACATGGAATTCACGGAAAAGGACAAGAAGTACATCACAGAGAAGGTCAACCGGGTGCTGGAGCGTTGCCCGGAGATCGATGAGCAGCTCGCTGCGAAGATGCGCGGCTGGACACTGGAGCGTGTGGGAAAGGTGGAGCTTGCCATCCTGCGCCTCGGTGTGTATGAGATCCTCTGGGATGAGGAGGTGCCGGACGGCGTTGCAATTTCCGAGGCAGTGGAGCTTGCCAAGAAATTCGGCGCGGAGAATTCCGGATCATTTGTAAACGGAGTCCTTGCGGCTTTTGCCAAAAAGGCTTAACCAATGGCAGCCGGAAATGTCTATTCGGTCGGGCAGGTCAATGCATATATTGCGCGTATGTTCTCCGAAGACTATCTGCTGCGCTCCATCACAGTCAGAGGAGAGGTGAGCAACTGCACCTATCATTCCTCCGGCCACATTTATTTCACATTGAAGGATGCCTCCGGTACGCTTTCCTGCATGATGTATGCGGGAAAGCGTCTTGGAGGCCTTTCTTTTCCCATGAAGGAAGGCGACGGCGTGGTCGTTTCGGGCCAGATCCGCGCCTATGAAAAGCAGGGCAGATATCAGCTCTACGCGGAACACATCATCCGGGACGGCGTGGGACTTCTGAACGAGCGCTATGAGCTTCTGAAGAAGAAGCTCGAAGAAATGGGAATGTTCGCGGAGGAATATAAGCAGAAGATCCCAAAGTACATCCGAAGGCTCGGCGTGGTCACTGCACCCACGGGGGCGGCCGTCCGCGACATCATTCAGATTGCGAGAAGACGCAATCCCTACGTGGAGATTCTGCTGTATCCGGCTCTGGTGCAGGGAGAAGAGGCACCGAAGAGCATTGTTGCCGGAATCCATGCGATGGACCGGGCGGGCGTGGACGTCATGATCATCGGAAGAGGCGGCGGGTCCCTGGAGGATCTGTGGGCCTTCAACGAAGAAATTGTGGCGGAGGCGGTGTTCGAGTGCAGGACGCCGGTGATTTCCGCGGTTGGACATGAAGTGGACACGGTCATCACGGACTATGTGGCGGATCTTCGGGCCCCGACCCCGTCGGCCGCGGCGGAGCTGGCGGTTTTTGACTACAATCAGTTCGCGGCGGATCTGGATGCGGAGAAGGTGAAGCTCTCACAGGCAATGCTGCGCAGGATTTCGGACTGCAGGGAGAAGGTGACCTGTCTTCAGAAGGATCTGGAGAAGCGGTCGCCCGGCATGCGCCTTGAGACGCAGAAGATGGCCGCGGAGCAGCTTCGAAGAGAGCTCTTCCAGAACATGACAAGGTGCATCGAGAGGAGCCGGAGGGACCTTCTTCTTAAAGAGCGGATGACGCGGGCAATGCGGGAGAAGCTGGAAGAGAGCCGAAGAGGCCTCCTTCTCCGGGAGAGGCTTTCCCTTTCCATGGAGAAATGCCGGAGGGAAAAGGCACATGAGCTGCAGCTTCTCGCGGCAAGACTGGAGAAGGATTCCCCGGTGGCAAGACTTTCCGGCGGCTATGGGTTTGTTACGGGAGAGGACGGGAAGAATGTGACCTCTATCCGGCAGCTTCAGAAGGGCGAGACCCTTACCGTACAGCTGTGCGACGGAAGTGCAAAGGCAAAGGTGCAGGAGATTATGACGGGCAGAAACCGGCAGGAGGAAACAGGGCGTGGCACAGAAAAAATACGTCAATGAAAACGGAGAAGAGCTTTCCATTGAGGAAGCGTTCGGACAGATCCGGGAGCTTCTGGAAGAAATGGAAGCAGAGGATGCGCCGCTGGAGAAGACCTTCGAGAACTATGAGAAGGGAATCGGGATGCTGCGCTACTGCAGTGAGAAAATTGACCGCGTGGAGAAGAAGGTACAGAAGCTGAATGCCGACGGAACCACGGAGGATTTTGCATAAGGGGCTGCGTGGCCGGGGAGGAAACGGAGAGATTCCGCAGGAGTCTGCGGATCATATCCTCCGCGGAGACGCAGGAATGAAATCGGAGAGAAGAGGAGGGCTGGAATGACAGAGCAGGAATTTCAGGATGAACTGGAAACCAGAGTGCAGCAGACAGAAGCGGTGATCCGCCGTTTCCTTCCCGCAGAGGAGGGCTATGCACGCACCGTCATGGAGGCAATGAATTATTCGGTTCTGGCGGGCGGAAAGCGGCTGCGGCCGCTGTTTTTGAAAGAAACCGCTTCGATGTACGGCGCAAGGCAGGAGCTCGCGGAGCCGTTTATGGCGGCGCTGGAAATGATTCACACCTATTCCCTCGTGCACGATGACCTTCCCGCGATGGACAATGACGAATTCCGCCGCGGCAGGAAGACGACCTGGGCGGTGTACGGAGACGCAATGGCGGTCCTGGCGGGGGACGGGCTCCTGAACTATGCCTACGAAACAGCCATCACTGCCTATGACGCCGCCGCAAACGAGGACGAGAAGGACTGCGTCTTCGGGGCTCTCCGGATTCTTGCGGGGAACGCGGGCATCTACGGCATGGTGGGCGGACAGTGCGCGGACATCATGACGGACCGCGATCAGGCGTCGCTGACCCCGGAGCTTCTTCACTACATTCACAAGAAAAAAACGGCCTGCATGATCGAATCCGGCTTCCAGATCGGAGCGGTTCTCGCCGGCGCGCCGAAGGAAGACGTGGCGGCCCTCGGGAGCATTGCGGAGGACATCGGCCTTGCGTTCCAGATTCAGGACGACATTCTGGACGTGACCGGCGACCAGAAGGAGCTCGGCAAGAGCATCGGAAAGGATGCACTGGAAGGAAAGGCCACGTATGTTTCCATGAACGGACTGGAGGCGGCCGCCGGAAAGGTGAAGGAGCTGACGGAGCATGCCCTTCTGGCGATGGACAGTCTTTCCCAGGAAAATGAGTTTCTGAAAACCCTGGTGGAACATCTGATGACGAGAAGAAAATAAAAGCAATATCCTGAACAGACATTTTTCAGGTTTAAAGGGGAAACCGTGAGCAATTATCTGGATCAAATCAATCATACGGGCGATATCAAAAAGATTCCGCAGAATGCTTACCCGGAGCTTGCCGGCGAAATCCGGAAATTTCTGATTGAGAAAGTCAGCGTGACGGGCGGGCACCTGGCGAGCAATCTGGGAACCGTGGAGCTGACCATGGGCCTTCACCTTGCCCTGAATCTTCCGGAGGACAAGATTGTATGGGACGTCGGCCACCAGTCCTATACGCATAAGCTTCTGACCGGGAGGAAGGCCGGGTTCGATACCCTGCGCCAGTACGGCGGCATGGCGGGGTTCCCCAGGAGAAGAGAGAGCGACTGCGACTCCTTTGACGTCGGGCATGCGTCCACCTCGATTTCGGCGGGGCTTGGCTACGTCAAGGCGAGGGACCTTCAGGGAGAAAAGTACACCGTGGTCTCCGTGATCGGAGACGGCGCGCTGACGGGCGGCCTTGCCTATGAGGGCCTGAACAACGCGGCGCGGCTGGACACCAATTTTATCATCGTTCTGAACGACAACAACCGCTCCATCTCCGAAAATGTGGGCGGCATGTCCCGGTATCTGGAGCGGATCCGGACCTCGAATTCCTACCTGGACCTTCGCGACAAGGTCTACTATTCCCTCCGCGACAAGAGCCCGGAGGTCGTCGAGAAAATCCGACGGACGAAGAACAAGCTGAAGTCGGTCCTTCTCCCCGGCATGCTGTTCGAGAATCTCGGCATCACCTATCTGGGGCCGATCGACGGAATGGACACGAATGCGGTGCGGGCCGCCATTGAGCAGGCCAAGCACATCCGCAAGGCCGTGGTGGTGCATGTCATCACGAAAAAGGGAGAGGGATATCTGCCCGCGGAGAACCATCCGGCAAGATTCCACGGAACGGCTCCCTTTGAAATCGAGTCGGGACTCCTCAAGAAGTCCAGCAAGGTCAGCTACACGGATATTTTCTCAACGGTCATGATCAAAATGGGGCAGCGGGACGAGAAGGTCGTTGCCGTGACCGCGGCGATGGCCGACGGCACGGGACTCAGGCGCTTCCACAACATCTATCCGCACCGGTTCTTCGACGTCGGCATCGCGGAGGAGCACGCGGTGACGTTTGCGGCCGGAATGGCGGCGGGCGGACTCAAGCCGGTGGTTGCGATATATTCGACGTTCCTGCAGCGCGCGTACGATGAGATTGCGCACGATGTCTGTATGCAGGATCTTCCGGTTGTCTTCTGCGTGGACCGCGCGGGGCTGGTCGGGGCGGACGGCGAGACGCATCAGGGCGTTCTCGATCTCTCGTATCTGTCCTCGATTCCGAACATGACCGTGACGGCGCCGAAGAACAAGTGGGAGCTGTCGGATCTGATCAAGTTCGCACTGCAGTACGGCCATCCCATCGCGATCCGTTACCCGCGGGGCGAGGTCTATGACGGACTGGAAGAGGTCCGCGAGCCGATTGTATACGGCAGGTCCGAGACGGTCTGTCACGGAACCGGCGGCAAAAAGAGCGGCGTTCTTCTGTTCGCGGTAGGCAGCATGGTGGAGACGGCAGTCCTTGTCCGGGAGCTCCTTCTGCAGGAGTCAGGCATTGATGCCACGATTGTCAATGCGCGCTTTGCCTGGCCGTTTGATACCGAGATGCTGGACCGCGAGCTTCCGGAGCACCGTCTCCTCGTGACGATGGAGGAAAATGTCCTGAGCGGAGGCTTCGGCGAGCATGTGGAGGCCTGGGTGAGCGAGAATCATCCGGATCAGGAGGTACTGCGCATCGCGGTGCCCGATCAGTTTGTGGAGCATGGCGCGGTTCCGGTTCTGAAGGAGAAGCTGGGACTGGATCCGGAGAGCATTGCAAAGAGGATCCTCGCGCAGCTGGGCGATCACTGATTCCGGAGAGGGAAATGAATCGATAGTAAGGAACGAGGAAATGGCAAAAAAACGACTGGATATAATTCTGACGGAAGGCGGCTATGCACCCTCCCGCGAGAAGGCCAAGATCATGCTGATGTCCGGCATTGTCTATGTCAACGGCGAGAAGGAGGACAAGCCGGGAACGACGTTCGACCCGGAGAAGATCCGGATTGAGGTGCGGGGGGAGACGCTCCGCTACGTCAGCCGCGGAGGGCTGAAGCTCGAGAAGGCGCTCGCCGTTTTTCCGATTGATCTGAAGGGCAAGACCTGCATGGACATCGGTGCATCAACCGGCGGTTTTACGGACTGCATGCTGCAGAACGGAGCGGCTTTTGTCTATTCCATTGACGTGGGCTACGGTCAGCTGGACTGGAAGCTCCGGAATGATCCGCGGGTGACCTGCATGGAGAAGACGAACTTCCGCTATCTGAAGCCGGAGGATCTTCCGGGAACGCCGGATTTTGCCTCCTGCGACGTCTCCTTCATTTCGCTTTCGCGGATTCTCCCGGCGGCCTCGGCCATTCTGCCGGAGGGGGCGCAGATGGTGTGTCTGATCAAGCCCCAGTTCGAGGCGGGACGCGAGAAGGTCGGCAAAAAGGGCGTGGTCCGGGATCCCGCCGTGCACCGTGAGGTC
>DAIMKA010000007.1:0-1268 GCA_036721955.1 Lachnospiraceae bacterium
CAGCATCCTCGGCTGGTGCCTTCTGGTCGGCGGCGCAGTCGAGATCATCCTGGGAATGACGGGAAACCGTTCTTCTGCAGGTACGGCAGGCGGTGCCGTCAGTGCGATTGTGGGCCTTGTCTTCATCACTCGTCCGGAGATTGTGATTTCGATTCTTCCGGTTGTCGTCGGGCTCGCGCTCTCGGCAGCGGGGATTGGACTTCTGGTCAGTGTCATTGCGAGACGTTCCTTCGGGACACTGGCGACAATGAAAATCATCGGAGGAACCATTACTCTGGTGGTCGGTCTGATCCTGATGTTCCATCCGCTTACGTCCGTGAAGCTCCTGACCGTGGTTCTCGGAATCGTTCTGATCTACTACGGCATTTTGTTCATTGGAAAATAAGTGTGAAACGAGGAAAGCAGGACACAACGGAAAGCGTTGGGAGCACACATTCGGAACGCAGAAGCAGATGAAAAAGCACGGGATACATGCGATGAGAATGCCGCAGGCGGCCCGCAACGGGAGAGCACCATGGATGAAAAAGAAAAAACAGCGAAACTGAATGAACTGATCCGGAATTCGGACAACATTGTATTTTTCGGAGGCGCCGGAGTGTCCACAGAGAGCGGAATTCCGGATTTCCGCAGTGTGGACGGTCTGTATCATCAAAAGTACGATTATCCGCCGGAGACCATTCTGAGCCACACCTTCTACAATGAGCATCCGAAGGAATTCTTCCGGTTTTATTATGAGAAGATTCTCCTTCCCGGACGGAATGCGCAGCCGAACAAGGCACACAGAAAGCTCGCGGAATGGGAACGGCAGGGCAGGCTGAAGGCGGTGATCACCCAGAATATCGACGGACTTCACCAGGCCGCGGGCAGCAGGAATGTGCTCGAGCTTCACGGGAGCGTTCTGCGGAATTACTGCGAGGAGTGCGGCGAATTCTACGACGTTGACTTTATGCTGGAAAACTGCAGGAATGGAGAGATTCCGGTGTGTCCGAAGTGCGGTGGGAGAGTGAAGCCGGACGTCGTTCTGTATGAGGAAGGACTGAATTCGGAAATCCTGAACCGCTCGGTGGAGGCGATTGCACACGCGGATGTCCTGATCATCGGCGGAACCAGCCTGGTTGTGTATCCGGCGGCGGGCCTGATTGATTATTACCGCGGGAACAAACTGGTTTTGGTGAACAAAAGCGCAACCTCGCGGGATGCGCAGGCGGATCTTGTGATCAGCGCTCCGATCGGCGAAGTGTTCGGCAGTCTTGACTGAGAGAAAAAAC
>DAIMKA010000007.1:1368-4396 GCA_036721955.1 Lachnospiraceae bacterium
CGGCAGTCTTGACTGAGAGAAAAAACTCTTGCCATCCGGCAGAAACTCATGGTACTATATCATTCCGTGGGAATTCATCCCGGTTCGGATTCTGCCTTTTGGGCGGGAAACGGACAGCAGCTATTATCAATCCTTGTTCTTACCGGACAGAGGTAAGAGCCGGAGACCAGAAGGAGGTACAGCACATGAGCAAATACGAGTTAGCCGTTGTTGTGAATGCGCAGATTGATGATGAGGCGAGAACTGCAGTGATCGATAACTGCAAGGCACTTGTCGAGAAGTTCGGAGGCACCATCACCGGTGTTGATGACTGGGGCAAGAAGAGACTGGCTTATGAGATCCAGAAGATGAACGAGGGATATTACACCTTCATTCATTTCGATGCCGAGGGTTCCGCTATCGCAGAGATCGAGCAGCGTATGCGCATTATGGACAATGTCATCAGATATCTGTGCGTTAAACAGAACGAAGCTTAACAGAAAGCAGAGGCAGTATGAACAGAGTTGTTCTTATGGGACGTTTAACGAGAGATCCTGATGTGAGATATTCACAGGGGGATCAGTCCATGGCAATCGCGAGATACACGCTTGCGGTGGACAGAAGACGCGGACGCAGCAATCAGGGCGATCAGCAGACCGCAGATTTCATTTCCTGTGTTGCCTTCGGCAAGGCGGGAGAATTCGCGGAGAAGTACCTGCACAAGGGAACCAAGATTTGTGTTTCCGGTCGGATTCAGACCGGAAGCTATACCAGACAGGACGGAACCAAGGTCTACACAACGGATGTGGTTGTGGACGATCAGGAATTCGCGGAGAGCAGAAATGCTCAGACTGCGGGACCTGATTACAGCAGCTATCCGGGAGCGGACAACGGAAGCGCTCCTGCTCCGGCAGCACACGCCAATGATGCAGCATCCTCTTCCAGTGCGATTGACGGATTCATGAACATTCCGGACGGCATTGACGAAGAGCTTCCGTTTAACTGACGCCTTCCATTCGAACGAGTCGTGGCTATGGTGGATCCGGTGCAGGACCCCGGATGAGATTGGAGGAAATTATGGCTTTTACTAAGACTGCAGGCAGCAAGCCTTTCAAGCGCAGAGGGACATTCCATAGAAAGAAAAAGGTCTGCGTATTCTGCGGAAAAGACAATACCATTGATTACAAGGATGCAGCAAAGCTGCGCAAGTACATCTCTGAGGGAGGAAAGATCCTTCCCAGAAGAATTACCGGTACCTGCGCAACTCATCAGCGCGAACTGACGGTTGCGATCAAGAGAGCACGTCACCTTGCAATCCTTCCTTACGTCGAGAAGTAATTCTGAACGGACCTGAAGGATATGGGCTCCTGTCCGAAAGGACAGGAGCCTTTTTGCTACCCCCGGCCCGCAGGGAACCGTTTCCGGGCAGACAGTTACAGAAAACACAAAGAAATGCGATACGCGAGGTATGAAAATGAGTAAAAACCGGTTTGATTTAAAAAGCTATGCCTCGGCCGCGAGGCAGGCAGCTGCGGAGAGCTGCGTTCTTCTTCGCAATGAAAATGAAGCGCTGCCGCTGCGGGCAGGGGAGAAAATTGCCGTTTTCGGACGAAACCAGTTCAATTACTACAAGAGCGGAACCGGATCCGGCGGAATGGTGAATACCGCATATGTCACGGGAATTCTGGATGCCCTGCGCAGTGAGGAGTCGCTGCGGCTGGATGAAGAGGTTCTGGGGGCCTATGAGGAGTGGCTGGAGGATCATCCCTTTGACGCGGGGGCCGGCTGGGCACAGGAGCCCTGGTTTCAGGAAGAGATGGAGCTGCCGGAGGAACTGGTTGCCGGAGCGGCAGAGCGGAATGACGCCGCGCTGATTCTGATCGGACGGACGGCAGGAGAGGACAAGGACAACAGCGCCGCAGAGGGGAGCTGGTTCCTGACCGGGAACGAGCGTGAGCTCCTGCGGAAGGTCTGCGGAGCCTTTTCACGCACGATTGTTCTCCTGAATGTCGGCAACATCATGGATATGAGCTGGGTGGATGAGTTTTCTCCCGCCGCGGTCCTGTATGTATGGCAGGGCGGTCAGGAGGGCGGAAACGGCGTGCTGGATGTTCTGACGGGGAGAGTTTCTCCGTGCGGCAAGCTTCCGGATACCATTGCCCGTGACCTTGCGGATTATCCGGCGGGAGAGAATTACGGCGGGACGAAGCGGAACTTCTATGCGGAGGATATCTACGTCGGCTACCGCTATTTCGAGACCTTTGCCAGGGACCGCGTGCGCTATCCGTTCGGCTTCGGACTTTCCTATACGGATTTTGCCATGAGCATTGCCCTGAAGGCAACGGAGCGGGAGATTCTCGCTGCCGCGAGGGTCATCAACATTGGGAGCACCTGCGGCAAGGAAGTCGTCCAGGTTTATCTGGAGAAGCCGCAGGGAAAACTCGGACAGCCCGCAAGGCAGCTGGTTTCCTTTGCAAAGACGAAAAACCTTCGGCCCGACGAGAGCGAGAGACTCCTGCTGCATATTCCGCTGGAAAGTCTTGCTTCCTTTGATGACAGCGGCGTGACCGGTCATCCGAATGCCTGGGTGATGGAGGCCGGGGAGTATACCTTCTATGCCGGCACGGATGTGCGAAGCGCAAGAAGAGCCGGAGCACTCCGGATTGCGGAGACCTTTGTGGTGAAGCAGTGCGAAGAGGCACTGGCCCCGGAAACCGCATTTCGCAGGCTTCGCCCGGTGATGGAAGTGAGGATTACGGAGCCGGATCCGGATTCCTTCGAAATGGAGCCGGGGCGGGAGGAGATTTTCACCAAAGAGACGGAAGAAGTGCCGGTCCGCACGGTGACACCAGAAAAGCGCCGGGAAGAGAGAATTCCGGAAGAAATCCCGGTTACGGGGAATCGCGGAATTCTTCTGACGGATGTCGCGGAAGGAAAGGCAGAGCTTCGCGACTTTGTGGCACAGCTTTCAGATGAGGATCTGTGCGCCATTGTCCGCGGGGAGGGAATGTGCTCACCGAAGGTGACGCCGGGTACGGCGGGAGCCTTC
>DAIMKA010000007.1:4406-21039 GCA_036721955.1 Lachnospiraceae bacterium
GTGTGACAAGACATCTGGAAGAGCTCGGCATCCCGACGGGGTGCTGTGCGGACGGACCGAGCGGAATCCGGATGGACAGCGGAACGATTGCGTTCGCAATGCCGTGCGGGACGGCGCTGGCGTCAACGTTCAACCTGCCCCTTCTGGAAGAGCTCTATGCCTGGGAGGGAATGGAACTTCGCAGAGACCGGATTGAAACGCTCCTGGGACCCGGAATGAATCTTCACCGCCATCCGCTGAACGGGCGGAACTTTGAATATTTTTCCGAAGATCCGCTTCTTACCGGCAGAATGGCCAGTGCCCAGTTAAAGGGGATGGCACGCTACGGGACGACAGGGACCATCAAGCACTTTGCCTGCAACAATCAGGAATCAGAGCGCAATGAGATTGAGGCCGTGGTGTCGGCAAGAGCGCTTCGCGAAATCTACCTTAAAGGCTTTGAAATCGCGGTGCGGGAGGGAAATGCCCGCTCGGTGATGACGACCTACAATCCGCTGAATGGAGAACGCAATGCGAGCAGCTATGACCTCCTGACAACGATTCTGCGGGATGACTGGGGATTTAACGGCATCGTGATGACGGACTGGTGGGCGAGAGTCGGTTCGATGGAGAAGGCCTCCCAGACCGATACGGCGGCGATGATCCGCGCTCAGAATGATCTGTATATGGTGACTGCGGATGCGGAAGGAAATGCCATGGGGGACAATTCTCTGGCTGCTCTTTCGGACGGAAGCCTTGCAAGAGGGGAGCTGCAGCGGAGTGCCATGAACATCTGCCGTTTTCTTCTGAATACTCCGGCGATGTTGAGAAAGCGCGGTGTCCGGACCGTGCTGGATGCCGAACTGGAGAAGAGCCTGGATGCCGCAGAGCTTGCCGGCATGGCGGGCAATGCCGTCCCGGTGCCGGAGAGCGGAGAGCTGGATCCTTCCCTCGTGGACACCAGAAGGGGGAATACCTGCGTTCTGGAAGTGAGCATCAATGAGATGGCGGACGGAACCTATCATAATGATGTCAGGGAAAGGCACTATCATCTTCAGATGAAGGTCAGAGCCGCGGCGGGCACGCCGGAGCTTGCCCAGATTCCGGTGACGGTTTACAAGGACCGTTTCCTTGCAGGAACGGTTTCTCTGTCGGGAAAAGACAGGGAATGGCAGGAAATCGACATTCAGCTCCCGGATTCTGTGGTTGTCAACGCCTTTCAGGTGAAGCTCTTCTTCGGGGAAAGCGGCATGGAGATCGAAAGTATTGCCATCCGACAGTTATGATATAATCTACGTAATTGTTGTCACCGGAAGGATCGGGGTATAAGAATGGGCAATCAGATGAAATTCAAGAAGCGGGTATCCGGATATTTCGATGCCCCAATGAGGCTGGGATTTTTCCTGCTTCTCATCAATATTCTGATTTTGTTTATGCACTGGCCGTCCGGTCTGGTGCTGCTGATTTTCACCATCAGTTATTTTGTGGTGGTCATTGCGCTCCGCCTGCACAGCAGGGCGCTCATTGTCAATGAGATGGTCAGCTTCGCAACGGAATACGGGCAGGTTCAGAAAAGGCTTCTGAAGAATCTGGAGATTCCGTACTGTGTTCTGGATGATACGGGGCGCATCATCTGGACGAACTATGAGTTTGACCGTGTCGTGCATCAGGATCGCACGGTGAGGAAGCAGATCAGCTCGTTCTTTCCGCCGCTCACGAAGGATACGCTTCCCACGGGAGAAGACGGCATCAGCCTCAAGATCGATTATGAGGGCAGCAGCTTCCGCGTGGAGATGAAGAGGATTCCGATGGATTCGATGGTGCGGGATTCGGATATCATCGCGGACAACGGCTACGGCGGGGCGCTGATTGCCCTGTATCTGTTCGATGAGACGGCAGAACGGCTTGCCATTCAGGAAGTGGACAACCAGAGCGTTGTCGTCGGTTTTATCTATATCGATAATTACGATGAGGCGCTGGATGGTCTGGAGGATGTCCGCAAGTCCATCCTGATCGCGCTGATCGATCGTCAGGTGAATAAGTACATTGCCTCGGTCGACGGAATCTGCAGCAAGGTAGAGAAGGACCGTTATCTGATTGTTCTGCGCAAGCAGGCCCTGGCACAGCTTCAGGAGGCGCATTTTGCACTGCTCGCAGAGGCAAAGACCGTCAATATCGGCAACGAGATGGCCATCACGCTGAGCATCGGCTTTGGTGTGGACGGACTGTCCTATGCACAGAACTATGAATTCGCACGCAATGCCATTGATCTTGCTCTCGGACGCGGCGGCGACCAGGCGGTGGTGAAGATGCCGGGCAACATCATTTATTACGGCGGCAAGACGCAGCAGGTCGAGAAGACAACCCGCGTAAAGGCAAGAGTCAAGGCGGAGGCGCTGAAGGAAATCATCACGTCCCGGGACAAGGTGTTCATCATGGGACACCGGCTGGGCGACATCGACTGCGTCGGCGCGGGAATCGGCGTGTACCGGATCTGCCAGACGCTCGGCAGAGAGGCACACATTGTTCTGAATCAGGTGTCTGCATCCCTCCGGCCGATTGTGGATCTTTTTGAGGGCAACAGCGACTATCCGGAGGACCTGTTCCTTTCGAGTGAACAGGCCATGCAGCGCGTGACGGATGATTCGGCGCTGGTTGTGGTGGATGTGAACAAGCCGAGCATCACGGAGTGCCCGGAGCTCCTCCGAATGTGCAAGTCCATTGTGGTTCTGGATCATCACCGCAAGGGCAGCGAGTCGATTGAGAATGCGACCCTCTCCTACATTGAGGCCTATGCGTCCAGTGCCTGTGAGATGGTTTCGGAGATCCTGCAGTATGTGGATGACAATCTGAAGCTGAGCCAGGAGGAGGCAGACGCCCTGTATGCGGGCATGGTGGTGGACACCAATAATTTCCAGAGTAAAACCGGCGTCCGGACCTTTGAGGCAGCGGCGTTCCTGCGAAGGAACGGGACGGATGTCACCCGGGTGCGCAAGCTCTTCCGCGAGGATGCGGCGGAGTACAAGGCCAAGGCAGATGCGGTTTCGCAGGCGGAGATTTACCGCGAGGAATACGCCATTTCCACCTGTCCGGCGGAAGGCCTGGAGAGCCCGACCATCGTGGGCGCGCAGGCGGCCAATGAGCTGCTGAATATCAAAGGCATCAAGGCAAGCTTTGTTCTTACGCAGTATCAGGGCAAGGTTTTTGTCAGTGCGAGATCCATTGACGAGCTGAACGTACAGATTATCATGGAACACATGGGCGGCGGCGGACATATGAACATCGCCGGCGCACAGATGGAGGGCAAGACGGTGGAAGAGGTGGAAGAGCTCCTTAAGCACACCATTGATTCCATGATCGAGGACGGAGAGCTGTAGTGCGGTGCGTCAGGCAATGAGAACACAAGGGTAACCGCTCCGCACATCTCGGATTTTCTTACGAAAATTCCATGTGCGGAACAGTTCAGCATAAAGGAGGAAATCATCATGAAAATTATTCTGCTGGAAGATGTCAAATCTCTTGGGAAAAAGGGCCAGATCGTCAATGTCAGTGACGGTTACGCAAGAAATTATGTCCTGCCGAAGCATGTCGGCGTGGAGGCAACGGAGAAGAACAAGAATGAGCTCAAGCTCCAGAAGCAGCACGAGGACAAGCTCGCTGCGGAGCGGCTTGCCGAGGCAAAGGCTCTTGCCGCAAAGCTGGAGACGCTGAAAATCGAAGTGACCATGAAGGCGGGGGAGAACGGAAAGGTATTCGGTTCGGTTGCCTCCAAGGAGATCGCAGAGCAGGCGAAGAAGCAGCACGGTCTTGAACTCGACAAGAAAAAGCTTGTACTGGAAGAGCCCATCAAGTCCTTCGGAATGCACGAGGTGCCGGTCAAGCTTCATCCCGAAGTGACGGGCAAGCTGTATGTTCTGGTCAAGGAAGCATAAACAGGCAGGGCCCGCACATTTTGCGGACAGAGGGATGAGATGCCGGAAGAAGATGCGGTAAAACGGGTAATGCCCCATAATCTGGAAGCGGAAATGTCCGTCATCGGTGCGATGCTGATGGACCAGCAGGCGATCGGCAGCGTCATGGAGATCCTGACGAAGGATGATTTTTATTCCAGGCAGTACGGGATGATGTATGAGGCGATCCTGGAGCTGGAGCAGAGCGGAATGGCAGTGGATCCGGTCACGCTTCAGGAGAAGCTCAAGGAGAAGAATCTGCCTCCGGAGATGTACGATGCGAGAACGCTTGGTACGCTGATTGCCCAGGTGCCGACCTCTGCCAATGTCGTCAGCTATGCACGCATTGTGGCGGAGAAGGCCATGATGCGGCGGACGATCCGCGTCTGTGAGGATGTGGCGAACGATGCCTACGCGGGTACCTCGGACGCCCAGACCGTCATGACGAAGGCGGAAGAGGAGATTTTCCGGCTGTCACAAGGGAACAAGGGATCGGACTTTCAAACCATCCGTCAGATCGTTTCCAATGCCATGCGCAGGATTGTCATGGCCTCCAAAATCAATGGCAATATCACCGGCATTCCGACCGGATTCACGGATCTGGACAATAAGACGGCGGGACTTCAGCCTGCGGACCTCATCCTGATTGCAGCAAGACCTTCCATGGGAAAAACGGCCTTTGTTCTGAACATTGCGGAGAACTGCGGCGTCCGGCAGGGAAAATATGTCGCGATTTTCTCTCTCGAAATGTCGAAGGAACAGCTGATTAACCGAATGTTTTCCCTGGAAAGTCACGTGGACGCACAGAAGATCCGGACCGGAGATCTGACCGAGGGAGAGTGGGCGGACCTGATTGAAGGTGCGGAGACGATCGGGGAATCCCATCTGATGGTGGATGACACCCCGGCGATCACGGTGGGAGCGCTTCGCTCCAAATGCATGAAATTCAAGATGGAGCAGGGCCTCGACATGATCATCATCGACTACCTGCAGCTGATGAGCGGGAGCGGGTCGAAGAATTCCGATTCGCGTCAGCAGGAGATCTCGGAAATTTCCAGATCCCTGAAGGCAGTGGCCCGTGAACTGAATGTTCCGGTGATCGCCCTGTCCCAGCTGTCCCGTGCCGTGGAATCGCGAACCGACAAACGGCCGATGCTGTCTGACCTTCGTGAGTCCGGAGCCATCGAGCAGGATGCGGATATCGTCATGTTCATTTACCGCGATGAGTATTATCATGAGGATTCCCCGGACAAGGGAATTGCGGAGATTATTATTGCAAAACAAAGAAACGGCCCCATCGGCACGGTGCAGCTCAAGTGGCTGCCGGAGCTGACGAAGTTTGCCAACCTGGCCGGCGCGGGCAGCAGTCCGGAGTAGGAAAAAGAGGTAACTATGGCAGAAAGATTCCAAGCCGGGAAGAAAAGGGCAGGATGCGGACGGGATCGGGAAAAACAGCTGTTTTTCCTGATCCTCCTTCTTTCTTTTCTGGCGGTTTTCATATTCAATTTCTTTACTCCGATGCTCTCGGATGACTATGCCTATGCAATGGAGGTTCAGAAGGCGGATTCCTTCCTGGATCTTTTCGCGCAGGAATACCGCCAGTACATGACCTGGAACGGACGGAGCGTGGTGCATTTTATTCTGCGTGTGTTTCTGTTTCTTCCGGCACCGGTTTTCAAAGTGGCGAACAGCCTTGCGTTCGTCCTGGTTTCTCTTCTGATGTGGAAGCTGACTTCGCCGGAGAAACGATATGACTGCTGGACTCTTCTGATGGTTCAGATGGGACTATGGCTGTACGCAGTGGATTTTTCGGAGACGATTCTGTGGGAGGACGGAGCCTGCAATTATCTCTGGGGGGCGATGCTGATCCTCCTGTTTATGACCCTGGAACGCGATATTCTGGAGCGGGCGATGCAGCCGGTGAAATCCTCCGGGAAGAGGGGAAAACGCCTTCCGGCGCCGGTTGGAGCCGTTCTCATGCTGCTTCTGGGAGTGATTGCCGGCTGGTGTAATGAGAATACCTCAGGGGGCTGTCTTCTGTATCTTCTGATCCTTGCTGTCTGGAAGCTCCGGAGGGACAGAGAACGGAATCCGGCGGGAGGTGAAGGCCGGGAGAATTCGTCCTCACAGCAGAAGAAGGGGCTTCCGGCGGCTTACCTTGCGGGCATCCTCGGAAACGTTCTGGGCCTTGCCGTGATGGTCCTGTCTCCGGGAGGCAGGCTGCGGGCTTCCTATGCCGAGGAGGAAAACTATCAGGGCTTTTTGGGACTGCTCGCGCGGGTACAGAAAATCACGCTGGTGATTCATGAGTATTTCGGTATCCTGCTTGCTGCAGCACTTGTATGTCTGATTCTGCTTGCCATGCAGAAAAACCGGCGGGCCTGCAGACGGCTTCTTCTCTATCTGTTCCTGTTTGCTGCGACCTCCTATGCGCTGATGATGACGAGGCAGACACAGCCGAGAGCGTTCTTTGGAGCGGGGCTGTTCCTTCTGATCGGAGTGATCGGTGCCATGCGGAGGATTATGTCCGATGAGAGCCGGGAGGGAGCCTGGCTTCTGCGGGCGGCGGGATTCGGCATTCTGGCAGTGCTCCTTCTTCAGTTCTTCTTCATGTATGTAGAGGAAGGAACGAATCTCGCCAGAATCTGGAGAGATGAAACGAACCGGATTGCCTATATTAAAGAGGAGAAGGAAAAAGGTGCCGAGGAGATTACGGTTCCCCTGGTGCATACGGATTTTTATAATAAATATTCCGCGATTGAGAAAATGGAAATGACAGATGATCCGGGATACTGGATCAATATCTTCTACGAGGAATACTACGGCGTACCGTCGATCCGGGCGATTCCCTACGATGACTGGGCGGCGCAGGAAAACGGCTGACAGGCATAGGAGAAAAGTGCGGACGGGAACAGGCGGTCAGGAAGGCGTCGGCCGGACAGAATGAGGACGAAGAAAACAGCAGACTGTCTGATAACGGGAAAATGAAATAGAGAAAGCACCAGGTTTTATAGAAAAACCTGGTGCTTTCTTATGATCTGTACTCCGCCTCAGGCAGATGAAATCCCGGAAGGGATCAGCCCTCAGAGATAGCGCCTACAGGACACTGAGCCTCGCAAGCACCGCAATCGATGCAGGTATCTGCATTGATTTCGTAGTGTGCGTCGCCCTGGGAAATAGCCTGAACAGGGCACTGAGCAGCGCAAGAGCCGCAGCTGATGCAAGCATCACCAATAACACGTGCCATAGTAATTAACCTCCTTATAAGTGTTCGCGTATAGAATATACATTCATTTTCTGAAGAAAGGACAGACATCCAAGGATGCCTGTCCTTTGATCTTGTTCATCTTACAACCAGCCGTATCGGTTAGACAATGCTAAGTTTCTATAGCCTGTCTTATCCGGAATTCAGGCGGCATCAGTTGTTGTAAAGGGCACCGAGCTTCTCAAGGTAAGCGTAGTGAGCCTTTGCGTGAGCCTCAGCCTCTGCGAAGAGCTTGGCTGCTCTCTCAGGGTTCTTACGCTGCAGGGAGGTGTAACGAACCTCTCCGCCAAGGAACTCGCTGTACTCCTTGGTTGCAGGCTTGGAGTCCAGAGTGAACTTCTTGTCGCCGCCAGCAGGGTTGAAGCGGAACAGGTTGTAGTAACCGGTCTCAACGGCCAGCTTCTCTTCATCCTGAGCCTTGTTCATGCCCTTGCGGATACCATGGTTGATGCAGGGAGCGTATGCGATGATCAGGGACGGTCCCGGATAAGCCTCAGCCTCTGCGATTGCCTTGATGCACTGGTTGCGGTCTGCACCCATGGAGATCTGAGCAACGTATACATAGCCGTAGCTCATTGCCATTGCTGCAAGATCCTTCTGTACGGTCTCCTTGCCGGCTGCTGCGAACTGAGCAACTGCGCCTTCCGGAGTAGCCTTGGAGGACTGTCCGCCGGTGTTGGAGTAAACCTCGGTGTTTACAACGAAGATATTGACATCCTTGCCGGAAGCAAGTACGTGATCAACTCCGCCGTAGCCGATATCGAATGCCCATCCGTCACCACCGAAGATCCACTGGGACTTCTTGGCAAGGTAATCCTTCTCTTTCAGGATATCCTTTGCTGCATCAGAGCCGTCTGCCTCAAGAGCTGCAATCAGCTTATCGGTAGCAGCGCCGTTCTCTGCACCCTTGGTGAAGGTGTCAAGATACTCCTTGCTGCCTTCGCCGCCCCAGGCTTCTACCTTTGCCTTGAGCTGAGCACGGATTGCGTCGTTGGCCAGGAACATACCATAACCGAACTCTGCTGCATCCTCGAACAGGGAGTTGGACCATGCAGGACCATGTCCCTTTGCGTTTACGGTGTAAGGAGTAGAAGGTGAGGAGTTGCCCCAGATCGAAGAGCATCCGGTTGCATTGGCAACATACATTCTGTCACCGAACAGCTGAGTGATCAGCTTGATGTAAGGCGTCTCGCCGCAGCCTGCGCAGGCTCCGGAGAACTCAAGCAGAGGCTGCTTGAACTGAGATCCCTTTACCGTGGTCTCCTTGAACTTCTCAACAACGTCATCCTTGATCGGAAGCTTGACTGCGTAGTCAAAGGCAGCCTGCTCGTTCGGAAGCGGCTCAGCCTCTTCCAGTCTGGTCATGGTCAGCGTTGCAGCCTTCATATTGCCAGGGCATACATTCGCGCAGGATCCGCAGCCGGTGCAGTCAAGGCTGGAAACAACAATCGCGAACTTGTAGCCGGGCATTCCGGTCAGATCCTTGGTAACAGTGCCTGCGGGAGCCTTTGCTGCTTCCTCTTCGGTCATTGCGATCGGACGGATTGCAGCGTGAGGGCAGACATAAGAGCAGAACGTGCACTCGATGCAGCTCTCAGCATTCCATACAGGTACATTGACAGCGATACCGCGCTTCTCGAATGCAGCAGCACCGGAAGGAGTGGAACCGTCTGCGTAAGGAAGAACATCGGAAACCTTCAGGCCGTTGCCTTCCTGTGCGGAAACAGCAAGCTGAATGTTGTTGACGAATGCCTCAACATCCTTGCGGTCAGAGGTAACCTTCTTGAAGTCAAGTCCCTCATCCTCTGCATTTGCCCAGCTCTCCGGGATCTCTACCTTGTGCCAGTTCTTGGCGCCGGCATCGATGGCAGCCCAGTTCTTCTCAACGACATCCTGACCCTTGCGGCCGTATGTCTTCTGAGCAGCGTCCTTCATCAGCTGTACTGCATGCTCTTCCGGAATGATCTTCGTGATCGTGAAGAATGCAGACTGCAGAATGGTGTTGATACGGGTCGGGCCCATGCCGGTCTCGATACCAAGCTTTACACCGTCGATGGTGTAGAAGTTGATGTGGTGATCGTACATGAACTTCTTAACCTGTCCGGGGATGTGCTCTTCCAGCTCAGCATCGCTCCAGGAGCAGTTCAGCAGGAAGGATCCGCCGTCAACCAGTTCCTGAACCATGTTGAACTTACGCATGTATGCCGGGTTGTGACATGCAACGAAGTTTGCCTGATGAATCAGATAGGTCGACTTGATCGGCTTCTTACCAAAACGAAGGTGAGACATGGTAACGCCGCCGGACTTCTTGGAATCATAGTCGAAGTATGCCTGTGCATACATGTCGGTGTTGTCGCCGATGATCTTGATGGAGTTCTTGTTCGCACCAACGGTACCATCTGCGCCGAGGCCCCAGAACTTGCAGCATACGGTTCCCTCGGGAGTGGTAACGATTTCCTTGCCGGTAGGCAGAGAAAGGTGTGTTACATCATCATCGATGCCGATGGTGAATCTCTTCTTCTCGGTGTTGTTGTAAACAGCGATGATCTGTGCAGGAGTGGTGTCCTTGGAGCCAAGGCCGTATCTGCCGGTGTATACCGGAACCTGATCGAACTTGGAGCCCTTCAGAGCTGCAACAACATCCAGGTACAGAGGTTCGCCGATGGAGCCGGGCTCCTTCGTGCGGTCGAGAACAGAGATCTTCTTGACAGTATCCGGAATTGCCTCAATAAGAGCCTCTGCGCTGAAAGGTCTGTACAGACGAACCTTTACAAGACCAACCTTCTGGCCCTGAGCGTTGAGGTAGTCAACCGTCTCTTCGATGGTCTCGTTGACGGAGCCCATTGCGATGATGACCTGCTCAGCGTCTGCTGCGCCGTAGTAGTTGAAGAGCTTGTAGTCGGTGCCGATCTTGGCATTGACCTTGTCCATGTACTTCTGGACGATCGCGGGCATCTCATCATAAGCGGTGTTGCAGGCCTCACGGGTCGTGAAGAAGATATCCGGGTTCTGTGCGGAACCCATCTGGCGGGGATGATTCGGGTTCAGAGCCCTGTCACGGAACTCCTGTACCTTGTCAAGATCAATCAGATCCTTCAGATCATCGTAATCCCATACCTGAATCTTCTGAATCTCGTGAGAGGTGCGGAAGCCGTCGAAGAAGTTGATGAAAGGAAGCTTTCCGTCAACTGCTGCACAGTAAGCAACAGGAGTCAGATCCATAACTTCCTGAACAGAACTCTCGCAGAGCATAGCGGCACCGGTCTGACGACATGCATAGACGTCGGAGTGATCGCCGAAGATGTTCAGAGCGTGGGTTGCAACGCAGCGTGCGGATACGTTGAAGACAGCCGGAAGGCCTTCACCTGCAACCTTGTAGATGTTCGGGATCATCAGAAGAAGTCCCTGGGAAGCGGTAAAGGTAGAGGTCATGGCGCCGGCTACGATCGAGCCGTGTGTTGCGCCTGCAGCACCTGCCTCAGACTGCATCTCGGTTACGTGTACCACGTCTCCGAAGATATTCTTACGTCCGGCAGTTGCCCATTCGTCAACGTGCTCAGGCATAACCGATGACGGTGTGATGGGGTAGATGGTAGCAACTTCCGTATACGCATAGGCTGCGTGTGCGGCGGCTTCGTTACCATCCATGGTTAAATACTTTCTTGCCATTTTGGTTTCCTCCTATATGATTTGATGCATGACCGGGCAATAGGCAAACTACGCCCATTCATGCGGATCTATCGTTTAGAAGTCTATCATTCGGGCTGTGAGATTGCAACGATTCGGGGCGGCGGATGCGGTAAAAGTTTAATAAAAATGCCTAATTTACATTAGATGTATCTAATGTAAATTAGGCATAACTAATAAAGAAAAGAGCCCGGATCATTCAGCCGGACACACGGGCAAGCTGCGCCAGAGCATCGGAAGAAATGAGAACATTGCCGTGCTCCTCGAGGTACTGCTGACGTGCATAGGTGATCGGGAGCATGGACGCATACTCCGAGACTGCGGCAAGGACATGCTGCATCGCACTGACCTCGGCGACATCCTTCATTTTCAGGAGAAGGAGATATTCGCCGGTCCTGCCGAAGAGAATGCTCTCGCCCGTGTAGGAACTGCTGACCCGGGAAGCCGCCTCCATCACGCGGTCCATACTTTCAAAGGAATAAAGCCGGTTGCAGAGCGCATAATCGCGGAACTTCCGCATCGCTTCCTTCATTTCATCCGAAGGCTGCCCTGCGGGTGACGTGTTCTGGGCCGGTCCTGCCTCGTCTTCCGTTTTGTGAGTACCGGTGATCGAATGAAGAAGCTGTTCAAAGGAGCCGGGAAGCGAGTCTGCGGAATTCTCGGAAGAGCCGACAGAGGGAGCAAAGCTGGAAAAACGTGTATCCAGTTCCTCCGGGTTGTCCACCTTTGTGACAATGAGAACGATACTGCCGCTGTTCATCGGGACAGCCTCAATCATCAGCGGAATGTTGTCAGCCTCGAAACCGACCTGGGAAGCCGCCTGCTGCATCATTTCCCGGAAGAGATTCCGGGCCTTTTCCGTTCCATAGGCCAGCTCACTTAATTTAATCTGACGCGCGGCCAGGTCTTCCCCGGTCAGCGTGAACCGGATCTGGCTGTCGCTTATTTTTTCTATTTTCATACAGAGGAACCTCCTTCCGTATATTGGCGTTGATACGGGAAACCGGCCGGGCGATCAGGTACAGATGGCGGCCGCGTCCCGCAGCAGTCGGAAATGACAGGAATCCGCCATTCCGATTGGTCTTAATAGTTTAGCGGCAGAATTGTCTGCCAGTCAATCGTTCGAACAGAAAGTTTAGAAAAGTTTCACGTCTCCTCCCTTTCCGGTGTGAAAATCCGTACGGAAAGGAGAAGGGCATCCGCCGTTGTGAAAATTCACGAAAACAAAAGGATACGGGGTTTCTCAGGCGCGGACCCTTGCAAACGAAAAAGAGGTCCGATACGATGAATCTGCCGAAAGGAACGGGCAATTCAGGCATCGAAAAGGAGGCGATGATCTTTTCCCGTCCGAACAGAATCTTATCTTTATATCCTATTTCATGCTTCACGATTTATAAGTGGGCTTCCATTGTCCGCGAGTCTAACAGGACAGAATCTGTCCGTCAGAGATAATCTCCAGAATGCAGAGAAAGAATGAAATATTAAAACTCACAATTATAAAAGTACTGTTCGATGGGGGGAACAGGGGCGCTTTTCATGGAGACAGGGTTCACAGAAAACCTGAGAGATATGTCATACCGGAGTCATCATGAAAAACGGCCGGAACCATTCAGAAAATGAATTTATCGAAAATTTACGATTGAGGTGCGATCCGTTTTCTTTTCGGAAGGAGTACGGAAACCAGATGGGATGAGTTTTCACGGGAAAAACCTTCTGGCCGCCGGACTCCGAAGTCTGTATAGGAACCTTGTGTCTGCAGGATGATTTTGATTTGGAAGTCGTCCGGAGGGCAGATCAGTTCTTATGTCTTAGCCATATCATTCTCCATATCTGGGCCCTTACAGGGCGGATCTTTGGGTGTGGCAGCAATTCCGCCTTCCTGCAGCCGCAGGAAGTCCTCCGGATCCCCGCCGTGCGGGATGCGGTGAGAGGGAAGCGGAATGCTGTCACGCCGTCTTGGCATTTTCACAGGAGAAGCCGGGATGCCGAAGGAGGCATCCGGACGCAGAACCGCATGCGGATGGTACCCACCGGGATCTGCGGGGAGACAGTACAGGAAATGTCTGCTATAATAAATTAGTTTTGGATACAGCCGAAATATAAAGGCATTGGGGTGAATCATGGGTTCCAGATACGACGATTTTCAGGATTACGGGGACGCGGATTACGGCTATGACGGATATGACGACCGTCGTGAGGATCGTTATGACGCGGATTTCGGCGGTTACGATGAATACGGTTACGGAGATGAATCCTACGCGGATGACTACGGCTATGCAGATGACCGCTGCGAAGAGGAACGGGGCAGACGATCCACCGGGCGGAGAACTTCCGGAAGAGGATCTGCCGGAAGGAAGGCAGCGGGCAGATCTTCTGCGGGGAACAGGAAGAGCAGCAAAAAGCGTTCTGCCTCTTCCGCAAGGACGCCGGAGAGACCGAAACGGCAGGGCAGCAGAAAACGGAAGAAAAAGTCGGCATCACCGGTTTTTGCCATCATTCTGATGATCCTGGTTCTGGGCGTGGCATTCGGCGCGAAGCTTTTTCTGGACCGGTATTCGTATTCGACAGAGAAGGCGGATCTTGCGGCTCAGTTTGGCGTGCAGGGCGAGGATGATGTACCGATTGTCTGGGGGAATGAGCTCTCAGACATCCATGCGAAGAAGATTGACGGCGTCTATTATATGAAGCTGGACGATGTCAAAAGCCAGCTGAACAGCCGTTTCTATTATGGAAAACAGAATGCACAGGATGAAACCGGCATGATCCTGTACTGCTTCCCGACGGACAAGCTGGAGACAGTGGTCGGAAGCAGTGAGGTTTCCACGGAAGCAGGCGGAACCCAGACTCTGGACTATGCTCCGGCGGTGAATGTGGACGGGACCATCTACCTCGCCCTTGATTTCGTGAAGCAGTACACGAATTTCGGAATGACGGCCTTTGAGGACCCGACGCGCCTGCAGATTGATACCAGTTGGGAGGAAGAGACGACGGCAACCATTAACCGGAAGACACAGATCCGCACCTCAGGCGGCATCAAGAGTCCGGTGATGGAGCAGCTGGAAAAGGGCGATCAGGTGACGGTCCTGGAGCAGATGGACACCTGGTCCAAGGTAAAATCGGCGGATTCGGTCATCGGCTATGTGGAGAACCGGAGACTCTCTGACATCAAGACGAAGACGCCTTCTCCGGTCACCGATTATACGGAACCGGAATTCACGCACCTTACATTTGACGGAAAGATCAATATGGCGTTCCACAACGTCTGGGGCTCCCAGGGAAATGTGACACTCACATCCTATATGGCACAGACAAAGGCAGTGAACATCGTGGCACCGACCTGGTACTGGGTCAGTGACAATGACGGCAATATGGAGAAGGCTGCCACGCAGGACTATGTCACCCAGGCGCACAGCATGGGCTGCCAGGTCTGGGCCGTTGTGGACAACATCAACTCCGCATCGCTCCAGCAGCTCGACAACCACACCTTCCTGACGACGCTGGATTCCAGAACGAACCTGATCCAGCAGCTGATTCAGGAAGCGCAGACCTATGGCTTTGATGGGATCAACGTTGACTTCGAGCTGATTCCGGAAGAAAACGGAGAAGACTACATCGAATTTATCCGGGAACTCTCCATTGCCTGCCGGAATGCCGGAATTATTCTGTCCGTGGACAGCTATCCGAACTTCTCCTTCAACTCGCACTATCATCTGGACGAGCAGGGCGTTTTTGCGGACTATATTGTGATCATGGGATATGACGAGCACTACGCGGGCAGCCAGGAGGCCGGGAGCGTTGCATCCATTTCTTATGTGACGCAGGGAATCCAGATGGCGCTGGATGACGGAATTGCCAAGGACCGCCTGATCAATGCAATTCCGTTCTACAGCAGAATCTGGGAGACGGAGAACGGACAGGTCAGCTCCAAGGCGCTCGGCATGCAGGATATTCAGGATTTCATTCAGGCACACGGAATGACGGAGAGCTGGAACGCGGAAACCGGCCAGAATTATGCGGAGACCACGGAGGATGGCACAAAGATCCAGATCTGGGTGGAAGATGCACAGTCCATTCAGCAGAAGCTGGACGTCATGCAGAGCTTCGGAATCAAGGGAGTCGCGGAGTGGCGCCTCCAGTTCGAAACCGCAGATGTGTGGGATACGATCAGCAACTACATGAACCAATAATCCAGAACGGCAGGATATTGCAGGAAACAGACCGGCAAGCTTGCTTGCCGTGGCTGGAGCCTGCAGTATCCTATCGGATGGATATCCGATCATCGAGATTTCCGAAAGGAAATCGAGATGCCGTTCTGGAAAGATAAGAACGACAGCCCGGATAGATATCCGATCATCGAGATTTCCGCAGGGAAATCGAGATGCCGTTCCGGAAAAGTCATAAGGGAAACCTGGATGCCGTTCCGGGAGAGAACATAAAGAAAAACGGGCACCGTTCAGGAAGGGACTGAGACAGATACTTTATTTAAGAAACAGACAAGAAGGTGACAGAATTGATAACGCAGTATGTTTCCATGACGGAAGATGATATTGACGAGGCGGCGATCCGAAGGGCCGGGCAGATTCTGAGGGAAGGCGGACTGGTGGCATTTCCGACGGAGACCGTGTACGGCCTGGGCGGAGACGCACTGAACCCGGAATCCTCCCGCAAAATCTATGCGGCGAAGGGAAGACCTTCTGATAATCCTTTGATTCTTCATGTATGTGATATGAAGATGGTAGAGTCTTTAGTAAAAGAAATTCCAGATAACGCCGTCTGACAATCCGCTGATTGTACATGTGTGCAGGCTGGAAGATATTCCTCCGATTGTACAGGAAATGCCGGAGGCGGCGATGAAGCTTGCGAAGGCCTTCTGGCCGGGACCGCTGACCATGATTTTCCGGAAGAATGACCGGGTGCCCTATGAGACGACCGGCGGGCTTGACACCGTGGCGATCCGCTTCCCCAGCAACCGGATTGCACAGGCCCTGATTGCCGCGGAAGGCGGGTATATTGCGGCGCCGTCTGCCAACAAGTCCGGAAGACCTTCTCCGACAATTGCGCTATACTGTAAGGAAGATCTGGACGGAAAAGTGGATATGATCATTGACGGCGGAGAGGTCGGAATCGGCCTGGAATCCACCATTATTGATCTGACGGAAGAAGAACCGATGATTCTCCGCCCCGGATACATCACACAGAAGATGCTTTCCGATGTTCTGGGAGAGGTTTCGGTGGACCGCACGATTCTGTCTGCGGATTCCAAGGAAAGACCGAAGGCACCCGGCATGAAATACCGCCATTATGCGCCGGCAGGGGATCTGACGATTGTGGAGGGTGCACCCGGAAAGGTTGCCGAATACATCAACAAGGAGCTTGCGAAGGCAAGGGAAGCCGGAGAGAAGACCGGTGTGATCTGCACCGATGAGACAAAGAGTCTGTATCATGCGGACTGTGTCAAGAGTGCGGGAAGCCGCAGGGATGAGGACGAGATCGCAAGGGAGCTTTTCCGGATCCTGCGTGAGTTTGACGATGAGAAGTGTACGGTGATGTATTCCGAGTCATTCCGGGATCAGGAAATCGGCGACGGCTCCGGAACCGCAGAAGGCCAGGGAGGCTTTGGCATGGCGATCATGAACCGCCTGATGAAGGCTGCCGGACAGAAAATCGTGCAGGTATGATGTTGCCGCAGACAGGCTGCGGCGGGAAAGGGGAAGTTTGAAAGTGACATTGATATGTCACTTTCAAACAGCAG
>DAIMKA010000007.1:21049-24363 GCA_036721955.1 Lachnospiraceae bacterium
ATTCGCGGATTTTGCCTCAGTTCAGTGAGGTATAAACATGATAGCAATTGCGAGTGATCACGGCGGATTGGATCTGAAGACGGAGGTGATCCGCCACCTGGAGGAAAAGGGGTATGAAGTCAGGGATTTCGGAACGAAGGAGAAGAAGTCCTGCGATTATCCGGACTTTGCCGGACCTGCCGCAGAGGCAGTCGCTGCGGGGGAGGCAGAGAAGGGAATTGTAATCTGCACGACGGGAATCGGCGTCTGCATTACGGCCAACAAGATCCCGGGAATCCGCTGTGCGCTCTGCCACGATGTCACCACGGCGAGACTGACGAGGCTCCACAATGATGCCAATGTCCTTGCCATCGGAGCGGGCGTAATCGGCGCCAATGTGGCAATGGATGTGGTGGACACCTTCCTTGACACGGAATTTTCCGGAGAGGAACGTCATGCAAGACGCATCGCCAAGATTGCGGAATACGAGAAAAAGCAGTAAAAACAATTAAGAAACAAATACAAATATCGGAAACGGAAGCAGTTATGCCGCGGGGCGGCAGCATTCACATCGCGCGTAAGGCGCAGAATCGAGGAAAACATGGCTAAGGTAGTTGTAATGGATCATCCGCTGATTCAGCATAAGATTGGTTTTATCCGCAGAAGAACCACGGGAACCAAGGCATTCCGTGAAACGGTCGGCGAGATCGCGATGCTTCTGTGCTATGAGGCAACACGTGATCTGGAACTGGAAGATGTGGAAATTGATACCCCGATTGCGCACTGCACGGCGAAGCAGCTCAAGGGCAAGAAGCTGGCAGTGGTTCCGATTCTCCGCGCAGGTCTTGGCATGGTGGACGGCATGCTGAAGATGATTCCCGCTGCAAAGGTCGGGCACATCGGAATGTACCGCGACCCGGAGACCCTGAAGCCCGTGGAATATTACTGCAAGCTTCCGGCGGATTGTGCAGATCGCGAGGTCTTTGTGGTGGACCCGATGCTGGCAACCGGCGGCTCTTCCGTTGACGCAGTGAGCCAGCTGAAGAAGCACGGCTGCACCAAGATTCATTTCCTGTGCATCATTGCGGCACCGGAAGGCGTGAAGGCGTTTACCGAGGCACACCCGGACGTCGATCTGTACATCGGCGCAATGGATGATCATCTCAATGAGCACTGCTACATTGTTCCCGGTCTCGGAGATGCAGGAGACCGCATTTTCGGCACGAAGTAAAGCTGCATGAATCGGAGAGGTTCCGTATGTCAAAAAGAGCGGATTATATTTCCTGGGATGAATATTTTATGGGAGTGGCACAGCTTGCGGGGATGAGGTCCAAGGATCCCAACACGCAGGTCGGCTCCTGCATCGTCAGCAGGGAACATAAAATTCTGTCCATCGGATACAACGGCATGCCGACCGGCTGCGATGACGACCAGTTCCCGTGGGACCGCGATGGAGATCTTCTGATGACGAAGTATCCGTATGTGACGCACAGCGAGCTGAACGCCATTCTGAATTACCGGGGAGGCTCGCTGGAGGGTTCGACGTTGTATGTTTCGCTGTTTCCCTGCAATGAATGCGCCAAGGCAATCATTCAGGCGGGGATTCGCAAGGTCATCTACAAGAGTGACAAGTACGCCGGTTCCGATTCCAATGTCGCCAGCAAGCGCATGTTTGATGCTGCCGGAGTGACGTATGAGCAGTATCAGGCAACCGGCCGTCACATCGAACTGTCGGTGTGAGGGCAGTCAGATTTTTTATGCACGAACAGCACAAGGCAGATTCCGGACGCAGAAAATCCATACCATTATTGGGAAAAATGCTCCGGGGAGGACAATTCCTCTCCGGAGTTCTTGTATTGTCTCTGACACTGGGAGGCGTGACGGTGCATGCAACCCAGGAAACGCAGGAGGCACTGGATAAGGCAAGGCAGGAAGCCAGTCAGACGCAGCAGGCAATTGATGAGAACCAGGACACGCTGGATAACCTTCAGGGTGTGCAGTCCGGACTGTCCAGCCAGTTGAGCAGCCTGAACTCCAGACTGAGTGATATTACGAGCAATCTTGCGGAGATTTCCGCGAAAATCAGTGACAAGAAGGATGAGATCTCGGCGAAGCAGGAAGAGATTCAGAAAACCCAGAAGCAGCTGGATGAGGCCGTCGCGGCACAGGAAGAGCAGTACAATTCCATGAAGGAGAGAATCCGCTTCCTGTATGAGAGAGGGAATCAGTATTATCTGGAGATCCTGCTGAAGTCGGGCTCGTACGGAGAACTTCTGAACCGCAGCAGCTATATTCGGGAGCTCAACAACTATGATGCGAAGGTCCTGGAACAATATAAAAAGACCGCGAAGGAAATCCAGCAGCGAAAGGATGAACTGCAGAAGGAACAGGATGCGCTGAACCAGCAGCAGAATGAGCTGGAAGAGCTTCATTCACAGGCGAGCAGCAAGGCGGATCAGGTATCCGGTCTGGTATCACAGACAGCTGGATCGCTGAATGCGGCCAACGCACAGATTTCATCCGCCCAGGATGCGGCGGATGCCCTGCAGGATCAGCTGGATTCGCAGAATGCGACCGTTTCAGCCCTGGAGAAGCAGCTCGCGGAAGAAAAAAGGCTGCAGGCGCTTTCCAATGCCTCGACCTGGCGCAACATTTCGGATATTGCCTTTGAGGAGGGTGACCGTTATCTTCTGGCAAACCTGATTTACTGCGAGGCGGGCGGAGAACCCTATGACGGACAGGTTGCGGTCGGCGCGGTTGTGATGAACCGCGTAATGTCCGGAGCATTTCCGGGGACGGTGTCCGGCGTCATTTACCAGAAGTGGCAGTTTGAACCGGCAATGACGGGCCGGCTTGCCCTGGCCCTTTCGGAGAACCGGGCAACCGACTCCTGTTACCGCGCGGCGGATGCGGCAATGGCGGGACAGACGACGGTGGGGGACTGCCTGTTTTTCCGCACGCCCATCCCGCAGGTTACGCCCAAGTACACCATCGGCGGTCATATTTTCTACTGACGATCGAAAAGACAGCGAAACAGAAGATTTTCGCTGTCTTTTGTTATACAAAAATGAAATCTGTGCAAAAATACTATTTTTTCAATTTGTCAATCCATATCATTGTCTATTCTGTAATTAATTCCATTGCATCATAAAAAGAAAGCGTGTATTATCTAATTTGTTTACGGAAGAAAATCCGAACAGTTTTGGAAACTCTGACGAAAACGTTTCAAGGTGAGAAACCGCGGATGTACAGGAAGGGAGACGCAGGCAGATGAGAGATCTTTCGAGGTTCATGCGAAACCTCTCCCTGATCGGACAGCTCGGGCTGTCCCTGGT
>DAIMKA010000008.1:0-879 GCA_036721955.1 Lachnospiraceae bacterium
ACCTGTGGAGAGTGTTCAATATGAACTGATTAACAAACAGTTTGACTGTATGGCAAAGTATTTGTCATGGGATCTGCTGTTCCAGAAATCGTATTATGCCACTGCAAGAGATGAACTTGCTAAAAATACCGATGCCCTGAAGGATCTTGAAGACATTGGGAAAAATCTGTAGAGAGGTGACCGGAGATGAATGAAATTTTTCATCGTGTGAGTATTCGCAAATAAAAAGAAAAAATCCTTCGAATTTTGAAGGCGGCTATGCAGGCACCGAGCGCATGCAATCAACAGCCATGGGAGTTTTATGTGGTGACGGATCCGGAGAAAATCCGGAAATTATCTCAGACCACACCATATGCAGGATGTGCTGCCGGAGCACCGGTTGTCATCGTTCCGGTATACCGCAAGGAAAACCTTCCGGCTTTGCCGATGGTATCCATTGACATGGGAATCTGCATAGAAAATATGTGGCTTGAAACGGATGCCCTTGGCCTGGGGGGGTTGCATCGGTGTTTCGCCCATTCAGGAATGGATGGATCAGATTCATCAGATTTTGGAACTGCCAGAGGATGTTGCTGTCTTTTCACTCTTTGCACTTGGATATCCGGATGAAGAACGAGCACAGCAGGATCGCTTCGACTCAAACCGAATTCATTTTGTGGAATAAAATACAATGATCCAGTTTGTATAAGGGAGAAAAATCACATCACTTGATCCTTCCTGGTGGTGATGTTCCTTCTCGCTATCATGATGATAATTTTGGAGCTGCCTTCTGAAAAGCGGAAAGGGTGACAACCAATCCGGCAACTCGACTATTTGGGGCGTTTGCAGGCCATCAAAAGATTTCTATATGTTTAGCCGGATGGCGACAGGGGTTTGATA
>DAIMKA010000008.1:889-23677 GCA_036721955.1 Lachnospiraceae bacterium
TTATTAAGCCGGGGGTTGTGGCAGCACAAGGAGCGTGAATGGGAAAACTATATTTTGTCCGGCACGGGCAGACCGTCTGGAATGTGGAGAATAAAATTTGCGGTGCAACGGACAGCCCGTTGACGGAACTGGGACGTGAGCAGGCCCGGGAAACCGGACGCATCCTGAGGCAGCGGCTGGAGACAGGAGAAATCCGGATCGATCAGATTCTGTCGTCTCCTCTGTCCCGTGCACTGGATACGGCCAGGGAGATCTCTGCGGTTACGGGACTTCCTTTGCGGGCAGAACCCAGGCTGATCGAGCAGAACTTCGGCAGGTGGGAAGGGACCGCGAGAGACGGGTTGGATTTCAAAAAGGCCAAAGAGAACTTTGCAGACAGCTTTGGCGGCGGGGAATCCATGATGAAGACAGCGCAGAGAATCTATAACCTGCTGGATGAGCTGAAGCGCCGGCCGGAGCAGAATTTCCTGCTGGTGGCGCACAACGGGATCTCGCGCATCGTGGAATCCTATTTCAGAGACATGACGAATCCGGAGTTTGCAGCCTTTGGAATTAAGAATGCGGAAGTCAGGGAATATGACTTCTAAACAGCACTGACCGAATGGAAGGCTTCTTCCGCGGGCCAGCCGTTTCAGGCAGGATTATGGGCACAGAATTTCCGGCTTTGCAGCGGCCAGGATGGAAGAAAACTCAGCAATATATGGATTTTTGCCGGTATCCGAGGAAATGATTCCGTATTCGATGCGGGGACTTTCCGTGATTCGGGCATAGTGCATGGAGGAACGTACCGAGCCGGTGAGTACGTATCCGGGTAAAATTCCAATGCCGTACCCGCTGGAGGCAAGTGTGATCACTGCGGCAGCATCTTCCTGGCGGACAATGTGCACAGGCCGTGTCTTTCCGGTAAGAAATTTTTCAATGGCGTCATCCGGCTGGATCGGGATATTCTTGGGATTCAGGGCAATCAGCGGATATGGACTCAAATCTTCCAGAGAAATTTCGTCCCTGGGAAAAATCGCAGAATATTCCTGTGAAAAAACGGCACAGCTCCGGCAGGAGTAGAGAAATCGGAATCGAAAATCATTCTGACCGGGAATCATATCCCGGGATCCTAACACAAGATCAAGATGATCTTCCTTTAACATGCGTAGCTGCTGCGTAAAATCAGCAATGATAATCCGCGGCTCCACACAGGAAAAATTTTCTCTCAGGCGGGAAAGAGGCACTGTGAGGGACGCAGCCTCCTGAGAGGTAATACAGCCAATCCGCAAAAAAGTATGTTTACTGTTGCGGATGTCATTGACATGCGAAAACGCGGCTTCGATTTTCATCATAATTTCCCGCGCATCCTGATAAAAAGCCTCCCCCTCCAAAGTGAGCTGAACAGACTTGCTGTCTCTTTGGAACAGCTGGACTCCGAGTTCGGATTCCAGTTTCTGTATATGATGCGTTACAGTTGGCGGTGTCAGATAGAGCTCTTCTGCAGCTCTGGTAAAATTCATTCGCTCTGCAACCCGAAGAAAACATTTCAATTCCTGCGTATTCATATGGATCTCCCACAAACAAATCCGGATTTGACAGTAGTATAGCATTCGATAATATCGAATGCTATTAAGAAATCACAAATTCACAAGGACGCACCTCCTGCATATCATAAAAACGTAAATGCAAATGAAAGACTTACGCAAAGGAGGTATTGCTATGAGTGAATACATCGCAAACGGAGGTCAGACCTACTTCCCGATTCAGGATAATATCAATGTCGATTTTATGCCATTTCAGCATCCGGCAAAGCCTGATCCGCTGCTGAAGCCGCTGGAGCTCTCGGAAGACTATCTGAAAAAGGGCTTTGTTCTATCTTCACAGAAGCAGCATTTTCTTCCGGGGGTCACGGCCGAGATGCTGGACTGGTTCTGGGCGAATATGGAAAAAGGCTATTATCTGTGGGCACCGGGCTCTCACAAGCGTTTCAGCTGGGTGAAGGCTCCGTCGGCGGTTGGAATGGATCAGTCGGTGCATATGATTGCGGAAAGCTGCGCAAAGGGAGCTCCTGTTTTTGGCGGCGAGGGAATTGAAGTGCATCGGCTTCCCCTGGAGAAATTTTTCCCGTTTACGGACTGCCTTGCCCACGTGATCTGTGAAGGCATTCTGAATGAGAAAAACGAGCTGGTAGATTCCACCGTACACATGTGGGAAGACACTCCGGGAGGAATCAACCACATTACGGCAACCGTTACGAATACAAAGTGCAGTGAACCGCCGGCGTTTGTGAAAAAGCTTCTTGCGGAGCATCCGGGAGTGAAAATGGTTCCAAACTATCTGACGGATCATGAAGACTATGAGGCAAGCCAGTGGCCCGTTTTCCTGCCCAGGCTGTATGCGCTTTGGAAGAATCATCCGGATCCTTCTCAGAACGTTCATTGCTGCCTGAAAGTGGAAAGAACGGCAGAAGGAGCGTTCCGCTATGTCTCTCAGAATGGTCCGGTCCGTCTGGGAGGACAGGAATGAACTACTTCTCCATTGTATTAGAGCAGATTGAAATTTTTGTGGTGTATCTGCTGATCGGCATTTTGGCGGTAAAGCTGCACTTCCTCGACCGTGAGAAACTGGGTGTGCTGTCGGGATGCATCACAAAGATCCTGCTCCCTCTGCTGATTTTTACCAATACCATTAACGGAACGACACGGGAGCAGTTCCTTTCCTCAGCAGTGATTATCCTGCTTGCGGCGGTGCTCTATCTGGTTTTGTATGCTGTCGCGGCAGCTCTGGCGAAGGCACTCAGGATTGATGGTAAGCATGAAGCGCTTTATCGTGCCTGCACAATGTTTGGAAACTGCGGGTTCATGGGGATCCCCATTGTTACCGCGCTGTATCCCGAACAGGGCGGACTGTATATTGCCATGTACACGGTGATTGATCAGCTGGCGCTGTGGACGGTGGGCATGGACCTGACCGCGCCTGCCGGCGGTGCACAGAAACTGTCCGCAGCACAAAGATTTCGCAAGATGATCAATCCTGCGACGGTGGCCATCCTTGCCGGTGTGTTTGTCGTGCTGACGGGAATCCGGCTGCCCGGGATCATCGTCACTGCGCTGGCCAAAACCGGTGCGGCAGCGTCTCCACTGGCCATGATCTATCTGGGCGGAGTCTTCTGCTACATTAAACTGATTGATTATCTGAAATGCAGGGAAGTGTATGTGACGATTGCGGTGAAAATGGTTCTGCTGCCAATCCTGGTCTATGCCGCGCTGTCACATATTCCGGCAGTGGATCAGAATGTAGCAGTTACGATTGGTATTTTGTGTGCGCTGCCGACGATGTCTTCTGTCGCAATGATGGCAGAAAGTCAGCATTCAGACAGTGACTATGTCACAGGCTTTATATTTGTTACAACATTGATTTCAATCATTACACTGCCGGTGGTTTGTCTGGCGCTGTAATACAGGAGTATGAATAATAATGAAAACTCATGAAAGAAAAAAGAATCCGTGGCTTATTGTAGCGGTACTGGTTTTCTGCACAATGATTGCCACGTTTAACGAAACGATTTTAAATGTTGCACTGCTTCCCATTGCACAGGAGATGTCTGTCAGCAGTGCAACGGCGCAGTGGCTCATTACCAGTTATATGATGATTTCCACCGTAATGGTGCCGGTTACCGCATTTCTCTACCAGAGCATCCCGACAAAGCGGCTGTGCCTCGGGGCGATGGGAATTCTGCTGATCGGCAGTGTGGGCTGCTATTTTGCACCTGTTTTCCCGGTCCTCCTGGTTTGCCGTATGTTCCAGGCAATTGGCGCGAGTATGATGATTCCGATCATGATGAGCACAGCGCTTCTTGTGACGCCGAAGGAAAAGCTCGGAACGGTGATGGCCTTGTGCGTTTGCGGAACCACACTGGGACCTGCCTTCGGTCCGACGATTTCCGGAACGATTATCAAGCTGGCCGGATGGAGAGCGGTATTTATTTTTATCATTGTGATGGCATGCCTGGCGCTGCTCGCAATCAGCTTTTTTATCGACAATGCTGCCGAGATCACAAAGCCGCATTTCGACGTCCAGTCCGTAATCCTGTCTACCGCAGGACTGGCGGTATTCCTGTATGGAATCAGTATCATATTTGCCAATACAGCGGCGGGAATTGCACTCGTTGCGGCCGGTCTGATTCTGATAGCAGTTTATGTAAAACGGCAAATGCACCTTCCGCAGCCGATGCTGGATATGCGGCCCTTTGAGAACCCGATGTTTACGATGGGCATTGTGATGGTTTTCATGGCAATGCTGGTAAATTTCTCACTGAATGTGACAACGCCTTCCTTCCTGCAGGGATGCTTCGGTGTGTCCAGTATGGTATCTGCATTGCTCCTGCTCCCCGGAGTTCTGCTGAATGTGGTATCCACGAATATCAGCGGCAAGCTGATGGACCGGTATGGGGGAAAGTGGATGATCCCTGCAGGATTCATCGTGACGGCAGCTGCAGTCTGGATTTTCTCGCTGTGCGGGGAGAATACGCCGCTGGTGCTGATCATTGTGTGCTACTGCCTTATTTTCCAGGGGATTGCATTTACCTTATCTCCCTCGCAGACAACGGCGCTGAGCACACTTTCCAGGGAAATGAATCCGCATGGTGTCGGTATTGTGAATACCTTTATGCAGATGGCGGCAGGCATCGGATCCTCCCTGTTTGGCGGCATCCAGGCCAGATTTCAGGCCGCGGCGATTGCAGGCGGGGCCTCTGACACGCAGGCGATTGCAGATGGATTTCATGGTGCGCTTTATGCGGCAATTGTGATTGCAGTGATGGGATTTCTTGCATCGGTTGTGTACTTCAGAGTGAGAAATACAGGAAAAGCACGGTGATGTGCGGAATGGATTGCAGAAAATATCTGCAGAGTCAGGTGATCGCGAATATCTACATGGCTCTGCTGATCAACACCGCGGCAACGCTGCTTGCAGGGGGATCAGATCTTCCGGAATGGGTGCGGGGATGCTGCACGGCTTTTACAATCAACACGGTTGCCTCCGTCCTTTTACCGGTCGGAGAATTCAGCAGATGGTTTGCTGAGAAAGTCGGAAGAGCAAAATCGGGGACCGTTTATGATCTTCTGATGCAGGCAGCGGCAACAAATCTGGTGTATGTTACAATCATCAGTCTCTGCATGGCCATTCTGAATACGGGAATCCGGGCAGAGACGCTGCCGTTGTGGTGGTCGACCTATCCGATCCTGCTCGTGACCGGGATTGCGGGAAGTGTCCTGTGGTCTGAGGGAATGCAGCTTCTCCGACGCAGGAAATCGCGGTAAGGAATGGATGAGCGTATGAAAAATCTATGTAAATAAGGCTTCCTGTGATGGCTGGAACGGTGATCCCTGCAATGTCTGCATTCCTGTTTACCGAACCGTCCCCTCCGGGAATGCGGTGCGGAACACCTTGCGGACAAGGGGACCTGCCACGAGAAGCTGGAACGGCAGTGCCATCACGAAATTCCTGGGGATATTCGTGAGCCAGATCAGGAGCAGGGGACTGAAATCTCCGCTCTTTACGCAGCCTTCCAGCGCGCCGTACAGCGACATGATCACGACCATCGGAACCACCATGGAGCAGGATACCGCGATCACCTTTTTCAGGACCGGGCTCTCCGGCTTCACGAGGAAACGGAACGCAAAGCCCTTTGCCGGTCCGGAGACAACGAACCAGTCCATGCACATGGCGAAAACATAGGCGAGCGGGAAACCGACCCACGCCTCGCGGATCGTGCCGGGATTCAATACTCCCATGTGAAGCGTTACATTATAGAAGCTCATCCAGAGCACCATGGTGAAGCACATTAAAACGGTATAGATCAGACTCTCTCTTTTGTTCTGCGGCAATTTTTCTTCCTCCTGGATGATATGTTTTGTAATCGTGCAGAGATTCGACAGATCCGGCGGGAATCATTACAACAAAAACGCAGTGAAGCCGGCAAAACTCGTTGCGACTCCACTGCGTTATCTGTGTGCATCTCACTGCGTTTCTATCTTTTCATGCGGGATCCAGTATAAAATACTTTTCCGCCTTTCGTAAGTACTTTTTTATGATTTGTCACTGCTCGGCACAAGGAAACTTTTGCCGGGATCTTTGCAGGGAAATCCCGGATGCGCTGAATCAGCGGCTATTGCTTCTCATACACGGGCGTGCAGGTCAGGTGCATACCGAGACGCCGGAAGACGGTCTCGTCCACATCCGATAGGATGACGGAGGAATGAACCTCGTTGCCGCGAAGCCGGGGCAGCTGCTCCATGGCAAGCTTCGCGTGCGGGTTGGTAGCCGCGCTGATGGAAAGAGCAATCAGAAGCTCATCGGTGTGCAGACGCGGATTGTGACCGCCGAGATAAACGGTCTTCAGCTGCTGAATCGGCGCGATGGATTCCGCAGAGACGAGCTTCTCCTCGTGCGGGATGCCGGCATATTCCTTCAGGACATTCATGATGGCGGCAGCGGAGGCTCCGAGAAGGTTACCGGTCTTTCCGGTGATGAGGGTGCCGTCCTCCATTTCAATGGCGGCGGCGGGAAGGCCGGTTTCCTCCGCACGTCTGGTGGCCTCCACGGCGACCGGACGGTCCTGCGGCGTGACATCGGCCTGCTTCAGCAGGAGTTCCTGCTTATAGAGCTCCTCCGGCTCGGCCAGTCCCCTGCGGACGTTGACGGCACTTGCGTAATAGCGGCGGATGATTTCCTGCTGGGATGCCTTGCGGCAGACCTCGTCGTCGCAGATGGCAAAGCCCGCCATGTTCACGCCCATATCGGTCGGAGACTTGTAAGGGCATTCGTTCATAATGCCTTCGAAAATCTGCTGCAGAACCGGGAAAATCTCCACATCGCGGTTGTAGTTGACCGTGGTCTTGCCGTAGGCCTCGAGATGGAACGGATCAATCATGTTGACATCGGCAAGATCTGCGGTGGCGGCCTCGTAGGCAAGGTTGACCGGGTGCTTGAGCGGGAGATTCCAGATCGGGAAGGTCTCGAATTTCGCATAGCCTGCCTTCACGCCGCGCTGGTGCTCCTGGTAAACCTGGGAAAGGCAGGTCGCCATTTTGCCGGAGCCGGGGCCGGGAGCCGTGATGACGACGAGCTCACGGGTGGTTTCAATGTACTGATTGCGGCCATAGCCGTTCTCGCTGAGGATCAGCGGAATGTTGGACGGATATCCCTCGATCACATAATGGAGATAGCAGCGGATGCCGAGCTGCTCAAGGCGCTGACGGAAATGATCGGCGGCGGGCTGTCCGGTGTATTTGGTGATGACGATGCTGCTGACATAGAAGCCGCGGTCTTCGAACGCCTTCTTCAGCCGGAGGGCGTCCTCATCGTAGGTGATGCCGAGATCACCGCGAACCTTGTTCTGCTCAATGGCATCTGCGCCGATGACAATGACGATTTCAGCCTTGTCCTTGAGCTGCTCCAGCATCTGCAGCTTGATGTCCGGGGCAAAGCCGGGAAGAACCCGGGCCGCGTGATAATCATCGAAAAGTTTGCCGCCGAACTCCAGATAGAGCTTTCCGAAATGGGACATCCGCTCCTTGATGTGCGCGGACTGGAGCTCCAGATAGCGCTTGGAATCAAAACCGATTTTTGCTGACGTCATTGCCATGCCTCCTGTGTTGTATTTACTTTCGCGTAACGATTCTGCTGATTTCGGGCAGAAATCAATCTGCCAACAGACGATTCGCATTGAAAATCATCGGGTGTCGAACAATTATCTCTATGAAACCGTGATGCCGGTCTGCAGTTCCCTGCAATCGTATCGTGCGGGTTACTGCGTCCACTTCTCTACATTCTCGACGAACCCCTCTCCCATGGCCTCCGTGACATCGCTGATGATGAAAAATGCCCGCGGGTCGTAGTGCTGGACGATGTCCTTGATCTCCACGATGTCCTTGTTGTTGCAGATGCAGACCAGAATCTTCTTGTCGTTTCCGGAATACATGCCGGTGCCGGAGACGCTCGTGACGCCGCGCTCGAGGTTGTTCAGAATGTCGCGTGCGATCGCATCCGAGCAGTTCGAAATGATCATGGCACACTTGGCGGTGCGGCCGCGTGCGAGAATCCAGTCCGTGATTTTGCCCATGATGAAGACGGAGATCAGTGCATACAGGGTGTGCTCCACGCTGAAGACTACCGCACCCAGAATCACGACGATGCCGTCCAGAATCTGAATGATCCGTCCGACGCTGTACTGACGGAAGTACCGGTGCAGGGAATTGCCCAGCATATCCGTGCCGCCGGAGGTCGCCCTTGCCATGAGAAGAAGACCGGTTCCGGCGCCGAAGCAGATTCCGCCGTAGATGGAGACGAGGAGGAGATTGCCGGACACCAGATCGTATTCCGGGAAAACGGCAAGCTCCGCGGTGATGATCAGCCAGGAGAGACCGGTGCGCACGATACTGCGGAACCCTTCTGTCTTCCAGGCGAACAGGAAAATCGGAATGTTCACCAGAAGGTTGGATACCCACAGGGGGATCTGAAGAGCGGTGTAGTGTCCTGTCAGATATTTGATGATAATGGCAAGGCCGGAGACCCCTCCGGTGACAAGTCCTGCCGGATCAAAAAAATACTTCGTCGCGGCGGTCGTTATGGTACTGCCGAGAAGAATCAGCAGGATATCCGCCGCGCGAAGCTTCAGCGTCTGTTTCATGTTCTCCTTTTCCGCCGCAGACGGACTGCGGCAATAAGAAAATCAGTAAGACTTTTGAAAATGGGAGCGCTCAGCCTTCTTCAGAAAGTGCGCGGAGAATGGCTTCCGAGGAGGCCATCACCGTTCCCTGTACCATTTCGGGCTTTCCGCCGCCGCGGGCCTGAAAGGCACTGCGGAGAATTCCGTTCGGAATGCGGGCATCTGCGCCCCGGCCCCCGATGAGATATTTCCAGCCATCGGTGTCACTGCCGACGAAGACGCCTGCGTACCGCCACCCCATTTCGCACAGCGCATTCATGAAGCTGCGCTGGGAGAGAACGGAAAGATCCGGCTCGAACAGATACAGATCCCTTCCGGCAGGAGAAGCCGTGTCGGAGAACTGTGCGCGGATTTGGGCCAGCCGGGCCTCCAGATACTGCTGCTCCCTGACGCGGACGGTTTCCTTCAGCGCTGCAGTCTCTTCAAGGAGCCGCTGCACACCGGAAGAAATGCTCTCCTGCGGTTCGTTCATCAGATGGGAGGCCTTTTCCAGCTGCTGCTGTCTTCTCTCCATTTCCAGAAGAGCACGTCTGCCGCACACAATGGTAAGGCGGGTGGAATCCTTGCTGCGGTCCGCGGCAAGAATCTTGATCAGACCGATCTCGCCGGTCCGTTTCACATGCGGTGCGCAGCAGGCGCAGACATCAATGCCTTCGATGGTGACGATGCGGATCTTCCCGTCGATCTCCTTCTTGCTGCGGTAGTCGAGATGCTTCAAGACTTCCGCCGAAGGGTATTCGCAGGTGATCGGGACATTGCGCCAGACCGCCTCATTGGCCTTTTCCTCAAGGGAAAGAAGCTCCTCTGCAGAGAGAACGCCGCTCGTGTCCAGCGTCACGGTGTTGTCGCTCAGCCGGAAGCCGACATTCTCATATCCCCACAGGCTGTGGAGAAGGCCGGAGAGAATGTGCTCTCCGGAATGATTCTGCATATTGGAGTAGCGGTGCTCCCAGTCGAGAATCCCGTGGACGTTCTGACCGGGTGCGAGGAGCGTGGCAAGAGCCGTATCCGTCTCCGTGGGATCAATCCGTAGAATGTGTGTGATGACCCGGTCTCCCGAAATCTGCACGTCCGTAACCGGGAGTCCGGCGAGCGTGCCGCGGTCCGGAGTCTGTCCTCCCTCCTCCGGGAAAAAGAGCGTAGCAGACAGAACGACCAGGATCTCTCCGGGAGCTTCTTCACGGGAAGAGAGGACGGCAGCATCAAATTCAGTATCGTAGGGCTGCGTATCATACAGCCGTATGGTTTCCTTCATAATAGAATATCTCCTGACCAGTCAATTCTGGCATATCCTTTAGTATACATGAAAGCGCACATCGCCGCATGAACTCTTCAGACTTTTTTCATATTATATGTGTTGATGCCTTTCAAAGGCATCATTATAATGAGAAGCAGTGTTTTTATGCAAAAAAGCCTTACATACGGAGGGGCGAATGATTAACGGAAATAAAAATAACGGCAACAGAAATACAGGAGGCGGGAATGAAAACCGGAATCACCAGAATCTTCTGATGCTGGTGATCATTGCGTTCTGCGTTCTTCTGTTCATGAGCTATGCCATGCGCGGATCCTCTGCGGCAACGCAGATCACCTATTCGGAATTTGTTCAGATGCTGGAGGACGGCAAGGTTGCCCGCATTGAGCTTTCGGGTGATCAGATCAACATTGCGCAGAAGCAGTCGAAGGTGGCGGACAAGGATGCACCGTACCGGTTTTATACCGGCAAGGCAGAGGACGATGACGTCGTGACTGCAAGAGCGCTGAAGGCCGGTGCGATTGTGGACAGCGAGGTCTCGGATTCGTCCGGACTTCTGATCTCACTTCTTGTCAATTATATTCTGCCGATCCTGCTGTTCTGGGGACTGATTACGCTGGTATTCCGCAAAATGGGGCACGGCGGCGGTGTCATGGGCGTCGGAAAGTCCAATGCGAAGGAATATGTGCAGCGGGATACGGGGGTGACCTTCAAGGATGTCGCCGGTGAGGACGAGGCAAAGGAATCGCTGGTGGAGGTGGTGGATTTTCTCCACAATCCGGAGCGGTATGTGAAGATCGGTGCGAAGCTTCCGAAGGGAGCACTGCTCGTCGGACCGCCCGGAACCGGTAAGACGCTCCTGGCCCGCGCGGTTGCCGGTGAAGCGCATGTGCCGTTTTTCTCGCTGACCGGTTCGGACTTCATCGAGCTCTATGTCGGTGTCGGTGCCAGCCGCGTGCGTGACCTGTTCAAGGAGGCAACGAAAAACGCGCCCTGCATTATTTTTATTGATGAGATTGATGCCATCGGACGAAGCCGTGATTCGAAATACGGCGGAGGCAATGAAGAGCGGGAGCAGACCTTGAATCAGCTCCTGTCGGAGATGGACGGCTTCGATTCCGCCAAGGGAATTCTGGTACTGGGAGCAACCAACCGTCCGGAGATTCTGGACAAGGCACTGCTGCGCCCGGGCCGCTTCGACCGCCGGATCATTGTGGATCGTCCCGACCTCAAGGGCCGTGTGGAGATCCTGAAGGTTCACGCGAAGGACGTCAAGATGGACGAAACGGTGGATCTGAATGCCATTGCCCTTGCAACCAGCGGAGCAGTCGGCTCGGATCTTGCCAATATGATCAATGAAGCCGCCATCAATGCAGTCAAGAACCACCGGGAATATGTGAGCCAGAAGGATCTTCTGGAGGCAGTGGAAGTGGTTCTGGTCGGCAAGGAGAAGAAGGACCGCGTCATGAACGAGCATGAGCGGAAGGTTGTTTCGTATCATGAGGTCGGTCATGCGCTGATCAACGCGGTTCAGAAGAATGCGGAGCCGGTTCAGAAGATTACCATTGTTCCGCGCACCATGGGAGCGCTCGGCTATGTCATGCAGGTTCCGGAGGAAGAGCACTATCTGAACTCGAAGGAAGAGCTTCATGATATGATCGTGGGCCTTCTGGGCGGCCGCGCCGCGGAGGAGCTGAAATTCCAGTCGGTGACAACGGGAGCTTCCAATGATATTGAGAAGGCAACCGGACTCGCACGGGCGATGGTCACGCAGTACGGTATGAGCGACCGGTTCGGACTGATGGGACTTGCCACGGTGGAGAGTCAGTATCTCGACGGAAGAGCGGCGATGAATTGTGCGGATGCCACGGCAGCGGAAGTGGACGAAGAGGTCCGCAAAATGATGGAGAGCTGCTATGAGGAGGCGAAGAAGATCCTGTCCGACAATCTGGACGTCATGGATGTCATCGCGGATTATCTCATTAAGGAGGAAACCATCACCGGCGAGCAGTTCATGAAGCTGTACCGCAGGGAGAAGGGGATCCCGGAGCCCGAGAAGAAGCCGGATGAGACGCAGGAGGCAGGAGCGGAACAGCCGGAAAAGGCAGGTACTTCTGTTGATTCTTCTGCGATGGAAGAGCAGGCAGCGCCGTCGACAGAGTCAGAAAACTCTGGCAAGACAGCTTCGGACAATTCTCCGGCAGAAGAAAAGAACGACGGAGCGCAGGCACCGTCCTCACCGCAGGATCAGGACGAGAATGTGCCGCGGGGACGTTTTTCCAATGTTCCGATCAGCCATCTGGATGATTCGGAGCGGAAGTGACAATCATTTGAAATAGAAGTTAAGCGGGGCCTCTGAACCGGGAGGCCCCGCTTTTGCCTCAGCGAGGCATAAGGTTGAAAGTGACATCGATATGTCACTTTCAACCTGCAGCATCGTTGCTGACGCACCGGCTGCCGCATTCGGCAAAACCGCCTTCGCGGCTTTTGCCTCAGCGAGGCATAAATAAAATAAATATGACAGAGAAAAAGAAAAGCACAGCCACCGGCTTTCAGATTCAGGAGGAGCTTGCAAAGCTCCCGAAGAAGCCGGGCGTCTACATCATGCACAATGATCAGGACGCGATCATTTATGTCGGAAAAGCCAAAATCCTTCACAACAGGGTCCGGTCCTATTTTCGCAGCAACATCGGCCGGGGCCCGGCCATCGATCAGATGGTGAAGCAGATTGCGTGGTTCGAGTATATTGTCACGGATTCGGAGCTGGAGGCTCTGATTCTGGAGAACAATCTGATCAAGGAACACCGGCCGAAGTACAACACACTTCTTGTGGATGACAAAACCTATCCCTATATCAAGGTGACGGTCGGTGAGGAATATCCGAGAATCCTTTTTGCCAGAATCCGGAAAAAGGACAAGGCCAGATATTTCGGCCCTTTCACCAGTGCGAATGCCGTGCACGACACCATTGAGCTGCTGAACCGGATGTACGGCCTGCGCGACTGCGGGAGGAATCTGCCGCGTGACATCGGAAAGGAACGCCCCTGCCTGAATTATCATATGAAGCGCTGCAGCGGCCCCTGCGTTGCGGGGGGAATTACACCGGAGGCATACCGTGAACGGGTGGATCTGGCCGTGGAATTTCTCTCCGGCAATTACGGGCGGATACTGAAGGACCTCCAGGACAGAATGGAACGTGCCGCAGAGGCGCTGAATTATGAAGAGGCGGCACACTACCGGGATCTGATGGCCAGTGTCCGGCAGGTTTCCCAGAAGCAGAAGATGTCCGAAGGCGTGGGTGAGGACCGCGATATCATCGGGATTGCCGTGGACCAGGAGGATTACGATGCGGAAGCGGTTCTTCAGACGTTCTTCATCCGTGACGGCCGGCTGATGGGACGGGAACATTTCTATATGAACCATGTCGGCGGCAAGACAAAACAGGAGATTGTGTCGGAATTCCTGAAGCAGTTCTATGCCGGGACACCGTTCATACCGAAGGAGATTATGATTCCGGAGGACGTGGAGGACCGCGCGGTCATCGAGGAATGGCTGACACAGCGGCGTGAGGGCAAGGTCTCGATTCTGGTTCCGCAGCGCGGACAGAAGGAGAGACTGGTGGAACTCGCGGCAGAGAACGCAGCGCTTCTTCTGCACAAGGACAAGGAACGGCTCAAGCGTGAGGAAGGAAGGACCATCGGTGCCGTCCGGGAGATTTCGTCGCTCCTTGGTCTGCAGAAGGCGGACCGGATGGAAAGCTATGATATTTCGGACATCAGCGGCTTTGCCAATGTCGGCTCCATGGTCGTGTATGAGAAGGGAAAGCCCAAGCGCAGTGATTACCGGAAATTCCGGATCAAAACAGTCGCCGGGCCGGATGATTACGCCTGCATGCGCGAGGTCCTGATGCGGCGATTTACGCACGGGCTGCAGGAAGCAAGGCAGCTGCGGGAGGAGAACAAGGATGAGGAGCTGGGAAGCTTTACGAGATTTCCGGACCTGATCCTGATGGACGGCGGACGGGGACAGGTGAATATCTGTCTGGCGGTTTTGAAAGAACTCGGCCTGGAAATTCCGGTCGCCGGCATGGTGAAGGATGATCACCACAGGACCCGCGGACTTTATTTCCGGAACCGGGAGATTCCGATTGATACGCACAGCGAAGGCTTCAAGCTGATTACCAGAATTCAGGATGAGACGCACCGCTTTGCAATCGAGTATCACCGGTCCCTGCGTTCCAAGGCACAGGTTCACTCCCGTCTGGATGAGATTCCGGGAGTGGGGCCTGCGAGAAAGAAGGCCCTGATGCGGACCTTCCGGTCCGTGGAAGATATCATGAAGGCAAGCCGGGAAGAGCTGGCGGAGATTCCGGAGATTCCGGAGGAGACGGCGGACAGCATTTTCCGTTATTTTCATCCGCAGGAGCCGCAGGGAGACGGCCCGGTATCGTCCGGGGGTTCTGCAGGACAGGCACATATGCTACACTGAACGAAGAGAGTTTTGCAGACGAGGCCCTGCGGCGCAGATTCGAAGGCAGGATCGGCTGCTGAATCAGAAGGGGGCTGCGGCAGATGCTGCGGCAGAAAGGTTTCAGAGATGGCAAGCGTAAAACTGAGTGAAGTAATCGAGAAGGAAAAACTGATCAATCTGACGCCGGACATTGACATCACCAAGATCAAGATCAAGCAGCCGGACATCAACCGCCCGGCCGTGCAGCTGACCGGATATTTTGAACATTTTGATGCGGCACGCATTCAGATTCTCGGCTTTGTGGAGTATTCCTATATGGAATACATGAGCCCGGAGCGCAAGGAGGAGATTTATGACCAGCTGTTTGCCATGGGGTGCCCCTGCTTTATTTTCTGCCGTGAGCTGCAGCCGGATGCGATTTTCATGAAGTATTCGGCCAAGTACGGGATTCCGGTGCTTCAGACGAAGCAGTCCACATCTGTGTTTATGGCAGAGCTGATCCGCTGGATGAATGTCCGGCTGGCCCCCTGCATTTCGATTCATGGCGTTCTGGTGGATGTCTATGGCGAAGGCGTCCTGATCACCGGAGAGAGCGGCATCGGCAAGTCAGAGGCGGCTCTGGAGCTGATCAAGCGCGGACACCGTCTGGTCAGTGATGATGTCGTTGAGATCCGGAAGGTTTCCGAGGAGACTCTGGTCGGATCGGCACCGGATATTACGAAGCACTTCATCGAGCTTCGGGGAATCGGAATCATTGACGTGAAGACTCTGTTCGGTGTTTCCAGTGTCCGCGACACGCAGAATATTGATCTGGTCATCCAGCTGGAGGAGTGGGATAAGGACAAGGAGTACGACCGCCTCGGACTGGAGGAGGAATATACGGAGTATCTCGGCAACCGCGTGGTCTGCCACCGGATTCCGATCCGTCCCGGACGGAATCTTGCCATCATCTGCGAGTCGGCGGCGGTCAATCACCGTCAGAAGCAGATGGGCTACAATGCGGCGCAGGAGCTGTACAACCGCGTGCAGAATGCGCTGATGCACAAGCACGACGAGGATGATGAGTAAAGCGGACCGGGAAGAAACCGTTTGAAGCTCATTTGTGTTCTCCGGGGAGTGCGGCAGGCGAACGTGCCGGGTCTCATCCGGAAAAATGACAGAAAAGCAGGAAGAAAATCTGCACGGACTCCGTGCGGAAGAAGACAGACAGGAAGAAAATTCATGACAGATCAGGAAGTTTACCGGCTGCGGGAGCTGCTGGGAGAAGAAAATGTCCGGGAGCAGGAGCCGATGGCACTGCATACATCGTTCCGGGTCGGCGGTCCGGCGGACCTTTTCGTCCGGGTGGACACACTTGCCCGACTGCAGGAGGTACTGACTCTTCTGAATGAGAGCGGCACACCGTGGTATATGCTCGGAAAGGGCACGAATCTCCTGGTCGGAGACCGGGGATACCGGGGATGCGTGATCACAATGAACGGGATGCAGGAGAAGCCGGTGACGGATACGGCGAAGGAAGAGCCCGGTGAGGATGTGCCGGAGGATCTTCGCGAAATCGTTGTGGAGGACTGCGTCATTACGGCAGGAGCCGGCGCGTCTCTTGCGAAAACGGCTCAGACGGCCAGACGGAACGGACTGACCGGTCTGGAATTTGCCGCGGGAATTCCCGGCTCCGTCGGCGGCGGTCTTGTCATGAACGCGGGGGCCTATGACGGCAGCATGGACCTTGTGGTAGAGGAAGCTGTGCTCCTGATGCCGGACGGGAAGGTGATGACGGTTCCGAAAAGGGACCTTCGCCTTGGCTATCGCAGAAGTGTTCTGAAGGAGATCCCCGCGATTGCACTTCAGGTGAAAATGAGGCTGCGAAGAGGCGATCCGGACGAGATTTCGGCGAAGATGCAGGATTTCGCCGAAAGGCGGCGCAGCAAACAGCCGCTGGAGTATCCGAGCGCGGGCAGTACCTTCAAGCGGCCGGAGGGAATGTTTGCCGGGAAGCTGATCATGGATGCGGGGCTTGCGGGATTTTCCATCGGAGGAGCGCAGGTCTCGGAGAAGCACTGCGGCTTTGTGATCAACAAGGATCATGCAACTGCTGCGGATGTGCGGGCTGTGATTGCCTCGGTTCAGCAGAAGGTCTGGGAGAAGGCGGGCGTCCGCCTGGAAGAGGAAGTTATTTATCTGGGGGATTTCTGACATGAGATTTGTAGTGGTTACGGGAATGAGCGGTTCCGGAAAGGCGACCGCGATCAAAATGCTGGAGGACGAGGGCTATTATTGTGTGGACAACCTTCCGGTCCGGCTGATTGACAAATTCATGGAACTGGTTTTCATGCCGGGAAGCGAGATCTCCAAGGTCGTTCTGGGACTGGATGTCCGGGCGGATCAGCCGTTTGCGTATGTGGAGGAGGTTCTCAGCGCGCTGCGCGGAAAAGGGTATCAGTATGAGATTCTTTTCATGGATGCAAGCGACGAGACTCTGATCAAACGATACAAGGAGAGCCGCCGCGCGCACCCGCTTGCGCCGGATGGACGGATTGAGGACGGAATCCGGGCAGAACGCGAGATCCTGAAGAACATCAAGGCCAATGCGGATTATGTCATCGATACCTCCCGGCTTCTCACAAGAGATCTGAAGCAGGAGCTGGTCCGGATTTTTCAGGAGAACAAGAAGTACAACTCCCTGATGGTGTCCGTGACGTCCTTCGGCTTCAAATACGGCATTCCGACGGACGCGGATCTTGTCTTTGATGTCCGTTTCCTTCCGAATCCCTACTATGTGGACGAGCTGAAAACGCAGACCGGAAATGACAAGGCTGTGCAGGATTTCGTGATGTCCTATCCGCAGACGAGAGAGTTTCAGGATAAGCTGGAGGACATGATTTCCTTCCTGATTCCTTACTATGTGAAGGAGGGCAAAAATCAGCTGGTCATTGCCATCGGCTGTACCGGAGGCAGGCATCGGAGCGTGACACTGGCCAATGATCTGTACAACCGCCTGAAGGACAAGGGAGATTACGGGATCAAGCTCTATCACCGGGATATTCAGAACGGCTGACGGGAGAATCTGCTTTTGCGGAATTCTTCTCGTGCTGCCGCAGCATGCGAAAAAGAGCTGAAGCAAAAGCTTTGTGACGGATGGATGTCTTTCAGGGGAAGGCACATATCAATATGGAACAACAGGATTTCCAGAGCAGAGTTCTTCGGGAACTGATGCAGCAGGAGCCTTCTTCGAGGAAGGCGGCGCTTTCCGAGCTGGCGGCAATCCTGGGCTGCATGGCGCAGGTGGAGAGGAGCGGCACGGACACGGCTGTAGTGCTTCGTTCCCAGCGTCCGGAGGCCTGGAATAAGTGCTTTACATTGATTCAGAAAACCTTTAATATTACTGTCGAGCTTGGCTCCATTGGCGATCATCTGCAGGAGGCGGACGGTTTTCTTCCGGGGAGGGAGAGAACGTATGCTTTTTACGGAGAATCCGCGAAGCGGATGATGACACTGATGCAGCTGCCGGAGCGCATGGAAGCGGATGAGAAATGCGTCCGCGGTTTTTTGGCGGGACAATTCCTGTGCGTCGGATCCATCCGGGATCCGCAGAAGGAATACTACCTTTCCTGGGAAATCCTGAATGAACCGCAGGAACAGCAGATTGCCCGGCTTCTTGCGAATGCCGGTGCGGTACTGCGGCGGACCGACCATGGCAGAGGCCATGCGCTGGTCACGAGGGATTCCGGAGTCATCGTTGATATCCTGAGCCTTCTGGGGGCTCATGTGTGCATGATGGACATGGAGAATGCGCGGATTATGAAACAGGTCCGCGGCAGGATCAACCGGAAGGTAAACTGTGAAACAGCGAATATCATGAAGACAGTCGCCGCTTCTCAGAAGCAGATGGAACAGATCCGTATGATCCGGGAGAGCAGCATATGGGAGACGCTTCCGGAGTCTCTGCAGCAGATGGCTCTGCTGCGGGAGCAATACCCGGAGAGTTCCCTGCAGGAGCTCGGAGCAATGCTGAAACCGCCGGTCGGCAAGTCGGGAGTGAATCACCGTCTGCGCAGGCTGGCAGCACTGGCGGAAGAGCTGCAGGAACGAAGCACTGATTCGCAGGAGAGGAAACTGCGGATCTCTGAGGAGTGATTCAGGAGGAGAAGTTATTATGATGAAGAAGTCTATGACGGTTGCTCTGAAGGATGGCCTGGAGGCTCGTCCGATTGCAGAGCTGGTCCAGGTTGCCAGCAAATATGACAGCCGCATCTACATTGAGATCGGCACCAAGAGAGTCAATGCCAAGAGTATCATGGGAATGATGTCTCTGGAACTGGATAACGGCGATGAGATGACGGTATCGGCGGATGGAAGTGATGAAGAAGAGGCAATCCGTGATATCGAGGCGTTTATCTCTTCGAACAAGAGATAATTCCGGGAGCAGTCATCCGGATTTTTGAAAAGAGCTCTCTTTCCTGTATGAGATGGAGGCGGGCGCAGCAAAACGGGTAGACAATGGCGTCTTTGGGGGATACCCGAAGGCGTCTTTTTGTTATCAGTCCGGCAGACGGCGGGCAACGGCTGTTTGCGGGCAGTTTTATCCATGAGGAGGATATTATGAAAAAAAGACTTGCGGCAGTAGTCATGAGTGCATGCCTTGCGGGCACTCTTCTTTCCGGATGCGGAGCGTCCGGGGATGCGGGCAGCACGCAGACAGCGGATACGGAGGCGGCAGCCACGGAGTCCGCGGATACGGAGGAGTCCGGGACACAGGCATCCGGCGCTTCCTACAAGGTCGGCATTGTGCAGTATATGGATCATGCGTCCCTGAATCAGATCACAGAGTATCTGGAGAAGGAACTGGATGCAAAGGCACAGGAGCAGAACGTTACGTTTGACTATGAGAATTATTTCGTCAACGGACAGGGAGACTCCACGATCATCAGCCAGGGCCTTGCGCAGCTGAAGGATGACGGCGTGGATGCCGTTGTCTGCGTGGCAACGCCTACGGCACTGACGGCGCAGTCCACGTTTGAGGGCACGAATACGCCGATCATTTTCTCGGCAGTGACGGATCCCGTAGGAGCAGGGCTCGTGAAATCCATGGAGGAGCCCGGCGGCAACATCACGGGAACCAGTGATGCCCTGAACACGGATGCGATCATGAATCTGATTTTCGCGCAGAATCCGGACGCATCGAAGATCGGCCTTCTGTATTCCACCAGTGAGGATTCCTCTACGCAGGCCATTGCAGATGCCAAGGCATTTCTGGATGACAAGGGCGTGGAATATGTGGAGAAGACGGGAACCAATACCAGTGAAGTCAGCCAGGCAGCCGACGCGCTGATCGCAGCAGGCGTGGATGCGATTTTTACGCCTACGGACAACACGGTGATGAGTGCGGAACTCTCCATCTATGACAAGCTGGCGGATGCCGGAATTCCTCATTACACCGGTGCGGATTCCTTCGCACTGAACGGCGCGTTCCTCGGCTTCGGCATCAACTATGCGGACCTTGGAACCGAGACGGCGGACATGGTTTCCAATATTCTGGTGAACGGACAGGATCCGGCTTCCTATGCAGTTGTCACGCTTGGCAACGGCATTGCAACGATCAACACGGAGACCGCAGAGCGTCTCGGCTATGATCTGCAGGCGACGGAAGAAGCGTTCAAGCCGTACTGCTCCGAAATCGTAGAGACAAAGACCGCAGAGAATTTTGACGACTGATGTGCCGGGATCTCTTTGAAACGCACGGTGCGCAGCGGCTGTAAATGGTATAGAATAGGATGCAGGCTTTGCAATTGAGCCTGCATCTTTTTTTACAGGGGAACGAGTATGTCATTTGCAATCATTCAGACAGCACTGGACAACGGACTGATTTTCGGTCTGGTTGCGCTGTCACTCTTCATCAGCTTCACGATTCTGAACATCTGCGATTTGTCCACGGACGGCTGCTATATGCTGGGAGCGGCGGTCGGCGTCGCGGTGACGATTTCCGGTCATCCGATTCTCGCCCTGCCCGCATCGATGGCGGCAGGAATCTGTTCCGGCTACGTGACGGCGCTTCTTCAGACGAAGTTCGGCGTTCCGAGCATCCTCGCCGGAATCATTGTGAATACGGGACTGTACACCATCAATCTGATGGCAATGGGAATGAAGACCAGTCTCAATGTCGTCGGCACACAGACCATTTTTGATCTGTTCAAATCCCTGAACGGAAGTGCGTTCTGGACGACGTGGAGCAGATCCGTTCTTCTTCTGATCCTGGTCGGTGCCCTGTGCGTTCTGGTGTATCGTTTCCTGGGCACCAGACTCGGCCTTTCCATCCGGGCAACCGGCGACAGCATCGCGATGGTCCGTGCGAGCTCCATCAATCCGGGCTTTACCATCACGGTCGGCCTGTGCCTGTCCAATTCTCTGACGGGGCTTGCCGGGTGCCTCATCGGACAGTACAACAAGAATGCCGAGATCAACATGGGAACCGGGATGGTAACCATCGCGCTGGCATCCCTTATTATCGGACAGACCCTGTTCGGAAGAGGCAGGATGCTGACCAGAATTCTTGGTGTCATTGCCGGTTCCGTTATTTATCGTTTTATCATTGCGCTGGCACTGCGTCTGAATGTACCGACGCAGGCGTTCAAGCTGGTATCCGCGGTTATCGTTGCGGTTGCCATCGCGGCACCGGCGGCCAAACAGCTGATTCTGAACAGGAAGAAGCAGGCGGAGGCCATCCGGGAGAGGAAAGCGGCCTATGCCGGGAAGGGGGAACACCATGCTGAAAATTGAGAATGTTTCCAAGACATTTCATCCCGGTACCATCAATGAGAAAAAGGCGCTGGATCATGTGAACCTTGTGCTGGAGGACGGAGACTTTGCAACGATTGTCGGCTCCAACGGAGCGGGGAAATCAACGCTGTTCAATGCCATTGCGGGGAGCTTTATCACGGATGAGGGCTACATCGAACTGGATGGGACGGACATTACCTTTATGCCGGAGCACCGGAGAAGCCAGTTCATTGGCCGCTTGTTCCAGGATCCGCTGATGGGAACAGCTCCGCACATGACCATTGAGGAGAATCTGTCGGTGGCGTATCTGCGCGCCTCGGGTGTCCGGCAGTCTTTCTGGGGGAGGCTCTCTCAGGACTTCTCCCGGATCAACCGCAGGGAAAAAGAGCTTTTCCGGGAGAAGCTGTCTCTTCTGAACATGGGACTGGAGGACCGGATGGAGAGTCAGGTGGGACTTCTTTCCGGAGGACAGCGCCAGGCTCTGACACTTCTGATGGCAACGGTCGTGACGCCGAAGCTCCTCCTTTTGGATGAGCATACGGCGGCGCTCGATCCCGGAACTGCCGGGAAGGTGCTGAAGCTGACGAAGGATATCATTGCTGAGCGAAAGATTACATGTCTCATGGTCACACACAATATGCATCAGGCACTGGAGATGGGCAATCGGACCCTGATGATGGACAGCGGACACATTGTTCTTGATGTCAGGGGTGAGGAGAGGAGCAGGATGACGGTGGATTCCCTTCTGCAGAAATTCGCGGAAGGCGCGGGACAGAAGCTGGACAATGACCGGATTCTCCTTTCCCGCTGAAATTTTGATCCTGATTACAAAAGGCATCGCGAAAACGCTTCGCGGTGCCTTTTTACGAAGATGCGCCCTGTGAGAAGAATCCGGCGTTTTTGTTTCATGTTGGGGGTCTGACCGGAATTCGTCAGTGTATAAACAGAAAAAGGATTCGGAACAGAAAAGCAGGACAATAAAAAAGTCCCTGTAAAAGGGAGGATGCCGGAGACCTTTCGGTTCCCGGCATATTATGAAAAAGTTATTAGTTGTATTGGCTTGTTTCTATGATTCGAGTATAGGAAAGATTCGTGTCCAAAAGATGGTCGCGCGGTGAAGTTACGTTGAATAAAATATGAACAAAATATGAAGACGCCAATCGGTTATTCATGACGCGCAGGAAAACGCGTGAAAAGTATATCGGAAGTCTGATTTCAGGAATATACAGGAGGAACAATGGCCGGGAATCTGAGAACAGTGTGTTTTTTTCTCTCACCGGAAAGGCGGACCAGGAGGCGGGAGCGCGAGGTAAAAGAGACGGCTGAAAATTTGCGGCTGGATGGAATGGAAACAGAGGTTTGCACGTTTCCTTCCGGCGGACATGAAGAAGATGCAGGCGGACCGTCGGGAAATTTACACCAGGGGGAAAGAGAACACGGATTCGAAAACGTTACGGAAACCCTGTATCTTGCGGACAGCGCAGAGGGATACCGGGAGCTGAGGGCAGCCGGCTGCCCGGCGGCCGTGTATCTTCATGACGGAAACAAAGGGGAGACGTTTCCCGGGGCAGATTAT
>DAIMKA010000009.1:0-22824 GCA_036721955.1 Lachnospiraceae bacterium
ACATCGTCCCCGGAGTATTCCGGAATTTCCCCCGGGTTTGAGGTGACAATGCTCTGCGAGAATTCAGAGGCATCCGGATTCCCGCTTAGACCCTGCGCCGAAGACTCCTCCTGCCCCGAATCGTCTTTTCCTGTCTGAGAAGCCTTCTGCCTTGCATCGACTTTCTGCGCCGAAGACTCCTCCTGGCCTGCATTCCCCTCTTGCTCCTGTGAAGAGGCATGTTCTGCATCTATTTCCGGTTCCTGGGAAATTTCTTCTCCGGTCAGCTCCTGCCAGATTTCATTCTTCAGCTCGGGTGAACCGAAGGTCAGCCCTGCGCCCAGAACGAGCAGGATGAGAAGAGTGCGGAGAGTGGAACGGCCGTTCCGGCGGTGTCTGGAATGTTTCATATAAAACAGGGATTCCTCCTAATATATGTTTTGTGATGGTACAGACCACCTGGCAGCCGGTCAGGAGATCCGCTTTCGATTATGATTCTAGAAAGAGCCTGCACAGGCAGTACACTGATTCTAAAACAGAATGCCGGGCAGCGGTAGAGCCCGAACAGGAAAACGCAAAATCCCTGCCGCATGCGGCAGGGATTTCACTGAAATGGAGGGTATATCTGGCAAGTATTTTAACCTGAAAAGCTTTTGCAGTTTATTTTCCGAAGTTCGGATCCTTCAGAACATCCTGGTACATCTCAAGATATTTATCCGGTCTCCAGTCGGTTCCGCCGACAGCCGGGTTGTGCTTGAAGGCAAAGCGGCTTGCGAGAGACAGGTCGATGGTCGCCGTGAACATTTCGATTTCCGGTGCATCCTCATCGGTGAAGCGGCGTCCCGCATAGTAGTAATAGGACCACTCGTGCTTCTGACCGGGACCGATGATCGAGCTGCCGCCCCAGAAATAGTTGTCAACATCCAGACCGCCGATGTTCGCGGAAGCAATGTAAATCCCGTTCTGAACGACGGATGCCTCCAGAGTGGGAGAGCCGAAATAAGGGCCGTGGCAGTGTGCCAGCGCCGTGCTGTTGACCAGCATCCGGCAGCCCTTGGCAACATAGTATCTCGTGAGTTCCGGGAATGCGTAGTTGTCGTAGCAGATCGCGCAGCCGATCGGGCCCCACTCGGTCTCCAGAATGAACGGCTTGTCGCCGCGGGTTGCCCAGTTGGGCTCCGGTGCGGGCAGGTGCATCTTGTGATAAGCACCTTCAACGCCTCTGGGAGAGAGAATCGCAAGGCCGTTGTAAATCGTGTCAGGATCCTTGTCGTCGCGGACCGGCATGCCGAAAATCGCGTAAATTCCGAGCTTCTTGGTCAATTCTGCAACCTCCAGCGTGCTGGGACCTGGAACCGTCTCTGCCTCGCGGTACTGCATTTTCTCCTTAAACGGCTTGTCCGCCTCATCGTCATAACCGGTCAGGCTCATCTCCGGGAAAATCACAAAATTGCTGCCCTTGCGGTACGCACATTCAATGTATTCCTCAATGCGCTTGAGGTTCGCTGCCTTATCGCCCCAGACGGGATGGAAAGTTACAACAGAAACGGTACAGATATCCTTCATAATGCTTCCTCCTCTTGCCGCGGTTTCCGCGGCACTGCAGAGCAGATCCTCCGAAGCGGATTCCTGCCTGCAATTCTGATAAACAAAAAGGCGCCTGTGGATTCGATCCACAAGCGCCTTTGCTTTGACCATCATTATAGTAAGATCCTCGGAAATGTCCAGCAGAAATTTTCATCGCTGTGCCGATATTCCGGCCGCAGGCTGTACTTGTTTATTGAAGGAATCCCGCGGGAGCAAGTATAATGTGAGGCAGGAAAACACAGTAGCGTTTTCCTGTCGTTTTTCTTTATGAGGAGAAGAGTCTGAAAGATCATCAGAACGCAGATGCAGTCCGGAGCTGTTTCCTGTCTATCGGAAGGAAGCCGGCAGGGCGGTATGCTGCGGTTTTGGACAAAACAGCATCAGCTGCGGCAGAAGGCAGAGCACCGCGGCGGCATGGAGGAAATTTTGAGCAGATACATTCATAACATTCTGGAACTCTTGGAGCAGTCGGCGGAGCGTTTTCCGGATCGACCGGCGTTTGGAGATCCGGAGAAGGACATTACCTTTCGGGAGCTGGTCCGGAAGGCAAGAGCAGTGGGAGAGCTTCTGGCGGAGAATGTGACGGTGGAAAGCCCTGTGGCCTTTTATCTGGAGAAATCCGTGGACGCGGTGACCGCGATGTTCGGCGCCGTCTATGCGGGCGGTTTCTACAGCTTTATTGATGTGCGGCAGCCCGCGGCAAGGGCGCAGAAGGTCGTGGACGTACTGGAGCCCGCGGTTCTGATCACGGATGAAGAGAATGCCGCAAAGGCGGCGGAGCTTGCTTTCTCCGGGAAACGGATTGTCCTGAAAGACCTGCTGGAGCAGGCGGAGAAAATTCTGCGAGAGGACAGCGAAAAAGAAAGAGAAGCCGTGGATCCTGTGGCCCCCGGGACGAAACCGGAAGAATCTGCAAATTCTGCAGCTTCTGAGAAAAAGGCAGAGGGTGTGCCGGGGCCGGAGAAGCTGCAGCCGCTCCCCGATGTCCTTGCCGGGATCCGGAGGAGGATGACGGACACAGCTCCGCTCTATGTGAATTTCACGAGCGGCTCTACCGGAACGCCGAAGGGGGTGGCGGTCTGCCACCGGAGTGTGATTGAATTCATTGCGCATTTTGCTCCGCTGTTTCATATCACGGAAGAGGATGTCATGGGAAACCAGGCACCGTTCGATTTTGACGTGTCGGTCAAGGACATTTACAGCGGTCTGTACACCGGTGCGAAGGTGCAGCTCATTCCGCGGGAGTACTTCAGCAATCCGACGCAGCTGATGGACTATCTTGGCGAGAAGAAGACCACGGTTCTGATCTGGGCGGTCAGCGCGATGTGTTTTGTCTCCATTATGAATGCTCTGGATTACCGCACACCGGAGACGGTGCGGGCGGTCGGCTTCTCGGGCGAGGTGATGCCGGTCAAACAGCTGAATATCTGGAAGAAGCATCTGCCGGATGCGATGTACGTCAATCTGTACGGACCGACGGAGATTACATGCAACTGTACCTATTATGTGCTGGATCCTCAGAAGGAATACGGACTGGATGAGGTCATTCCGGCGGGAATCCCCTTTGAGAATGAGAAGGTTTTTCTTCTGGATGAAGAGGACAAGGAGGTCGATCCGTCCGATACGGCGAGGGAGGGCGAGATCTGCGTGGGCGGAACGTGCGTGGCGCTTGGCTATTACCGGGATCCGGAGCGGACGGCGGCGGCCTTTGTCCAGAATCCCTTGAATGACCGCTATCCGGAGCGGATTTACCGGACCGGTGATATCGGCCGCTACGATGCACAGGGGAATCTGATCTATGTTTCCCGCAGGGATTTCCAGATCAAACACCTCGGCCACCGGATTGAGCTCGGCGAGGTGGAGGCGGATACCATGGCAAGAGACGGCGTCTCCCGCGCCTGCTGCATCTACGACGCCAAGAAGAAACGCCTGATCCTGTTCTACACGGGAGAGCGCGAGAGAAAAGATCTCGAGAAAGAGCTGCGTGAGGTCCTGCCGCCGTTTATGGTGCCGAATAAGACCATTCAGCTGGAAGCGATGCCGCTGAACAAGAACGGAAAGATCGACCGTCACGCACTGGAGGCAATCTATCAATGAAAAATGAAACACTGGTTGCGATCGCACAGCAATACGGAACGCCCTCCTATGTGTTTGACACGAAGGCCCTGCGGGAGCGAGTCCGCCAGATCGCGGATATTGTCGGAGAGAAGGTGAAGCTCTGTTATTCCATCAAGGCCAACCCGTTTCTGATCCCCGCGATGCTGGAGGTTGTTCCGCATCTGGAGGTCTGCAGCCCGGGCGAGCTCGCAATCTGCGAGCGGCTGCGGGTGCCGATGGAGAGGGTGGTCTATTCCGGCGTGAACAAGGAGCCCTCGGATGTCTTGCAGGCGGTGCGTGACGGCGCCGGAATCTGCACGGCGGAATCACTGCGCCACGTGAGGCTCTTGCAGGATGCGGCGAAGGCAGCAGGGAGGAAGGTACCTGTTCTCCTTCGTCTGAATTCGGGAGCACAATTCGGAATGTCGAAGGAGGACCTTCTGACGGTGATCCGGAATCGCGGACAGTACCCGGATCTTATATTGGAAGGAATCCACTATTTTGCCGGGACCCAGCGGAAGAACAAAGAACTGCACCAGCAAAAGGAAGAGCTGCAGATGCTGAAGGACCTGTTCCGTGAAGTCAGGGAGACGGAGGGCTTTCCACTTCGGAAGCTGGAGTATGGGCCGGGACTTCCGGTGCCTCTGTTTGAGGGAGCGGATTTTGCGGATACGCTGGCACCGGTCAGGGAGCTGGCACCGGCGCTGCAGGAAGCGGCGGAATGGGCCGATCTTACCGTGGAGGCGGGACGGTTTTTCGCAACGGAGTGCGGCTTCTATCTCACCAGGGTCATGGACAGCAAGACGGTGGGTGAGAAGCGGTACTGCATCGTGGACGGCGGTATCAACCACGTAAACTATCTCGGACAGATTATGGGAATGAAGCAGCCGGTGATCCGGCATTTTCGAGGGAACGGCGATCCGGATGCCGATCCGAAGGGTGTGGAATACCGCCTGATTTCGGACGAAGAGCCGGAGAAGTCCGGCGGAATCGGCAGAACCGCCGCGGCGGGCACGGCCTTCGGAGAGCAAAAGAACTTCTCTGAGAAAACGGCAGGGAAAGATGCCGCTTTTTGCCCGGGGCCCGGAGAAGAGCGGGCGGACTGGGCGATCTGCGGGAGCCTCTGCACGACGAACGATGATCTCGTCCGGTCGAGGAAAATGGAAGAGCCGCTTCCGGGAGACCTGCTTGTCTTTGAAAATATCGGAGCTTACTCGGTGACAGAGGGAATCTATCTGTTCCTGAGTAGAAAAATGCCTCGAATTGTGTTATATAATGATATTTCGGATATTCATCTGGCACGGGATTTTGTGGATACGAGCCGCTTGAATACCATTCAGGGGAAAAAGACGGATTTATGAGGGAAAAGGCCGGGCGTGAGAGAAGGAAAACGCGGCGAAGGCGTGGAAATCTCCGGGAAGGCGGCCCTCTTGGAAATGCCGCGGAAGGCTGCGGCAGGAAAGGATGAAGATGGAAGAGCTGATTGAACTTTTGCAGGACATCAAGGATGACGTGGATTTCGAGCACTGCACCACGCTGATCGATGACGGAATTCTGGATTCCTTTGACATTCTGCAGATTATCAGTGCACTCAACGACGAGTATGATATTTCGATCCCCGCGGGCGAAATCGTACCGAAGAATTTCAACAGTGCGAAGGCGCTGTATGAGATGGTGCAGAGACTTCAGGAAGCATAACAAGAGGACAGTTAATGATGAAGGAATTATCAAAGACCTACGATCCGCAGTCCATTGAGGACCGGATCTACGAGAACTGGGAAGAGAAGAAATATTTTCATGCGGAGGTGGATCATTCGAAGCTTCCGTTTACCATCGTGATTCCGCCGCCGAATATCACCGGCCAGCTTCACATGGGACATGCACTGGATGAGACCATGCAGGACATCATCATCCGTTTCAAGAGAATGCAGGGGTACAATGCCCTCTGGCAGCCCGGAACGGATCACGCCTCCATTGCGACCGAGGTCAAGGTCATCAATGAACTGAAGAAGCAGGGCATCACCAAGGCGGATCTGGGCCGCGAGGGATTCCTGAAGAAATGCTGGGAGTGGCGCGAGGAGTATGGCCACCGCATCGTGAAGCAGCTGAAGAAGCTCGGCTCCTCCTGTGACTGGGACCGCGAGCGCTTCACCATGGACGAGGGCTGCAACAAGGCCGTCACCGAGACCTTCGTGAAGATGCACGCGAAAGGCTGGATTTACAAGGGCAACCGCATTGTCAACTGGTGTCCGGTCTGCCAGACCTCCATTTCGGATGCCGAGGTGGAATACAAGGAGCAGCAGAGCCATTTCTGGCACATCAAGTATCCTCTGATCGAGGAGGACGGAAGCGTCAGCACCACGCATTTCCTGGAGTTCGCAACCACCCGTCCGGAGACCATGCTCGGCGATACCGCCGTTGCCGTCAATCCGGAGGATCCCCGCTACAAGGATCTCATCGGAAGACAGGTTATGCTCCCGATTATGAACCGCCCGATTCCGATTGTCGGCGATGAACACGCAGATCCCGAGGAGGGAACCGGCGTGGTAAAGATTACGCCTGCGCATGACCCGAACGACTTTGAGGTCGGCAAGCGTCACAATCTGCCGGTCATCAACATTCTGAACGATGATGCCACCATCAATGAGAACGGCGGCAAGTATCAGGGAATGGACCGCTATGCGGCAAGAGACGCCATCGTAAAGGAACTGGATGAGATGGGACTTCTTGTCGGCATCGAAGATCTGACGCACAACGTCGGAACCCATGACCGGTGCGGCACCACGGTGGAGCCGATGGTGAAGGAGCAGTGGTTCGTCAAGATGGACGAGCTCATCAAGCCCGCCATCAAGGCCGTGGAGGATGGGGAGATCCAGCTCATTCCGAAGAGCATGGAGAAAACCTACTTCAACTGGACGAACAACATCAAGGACTGGTGCATCTCCCGTCAGCTCTGGTGGGGACACCGGATCCCGGCATGGTACTGCGATGACTGCGGTGAGACCATCGTGGCATCGAAGGCACCGGAGAAGTGCCCGAAGTGCGGCAGCACGCACCTTCATCAGGATCCGGATACGCTGGATACGTGGTTCTCTTCGGCGCTGTGGCCGTTTGAGACGCTCGGCTGGCCGGAACAGACCGAGGATCTGAAGTACTTCTATCCGACGGATGTCCTGGTTACCGGCTACGATATTATTTTCTTCTGGGTCATCCGGATGATCTTCTCCGGCTATGAACAGATGGGCGAGCGCCCGTTCAAGACCGTTCTGTTCCATGGACTGGTCCGTGACTCGCAGGGACGCAAGATGTCGAAGTCCCTCGGCAACGGCATTGACCCGCTGGAAATCATTGACAAATACGGCGCGGACGCCCTGCGTCTGACGCTGATTACCGGCAATGCTCCCGGAAATGACATGCGCTTCTACATTGAGCGCGTGGAGAACAGCCGGAACTTTGCCAACAAGGTCTGGAACGCTTCCCGTTTCATCATGATGAACATGGAGGACGGAAAGGAAGCGGACACGCAGACGATGCCCGAGGGCCTGCAGCCGGAGGACCAGTGGATTCTGTCGAAGTTCAATCATGTGGTGAAGGATGTCACCGAGAACATGGAGAAGTTCGAGCTCGGCATTGCGGTTCAGAAGGTGTACGACTTCATCTGGGGCGAGTTCTGTGACTGGTACATCGAGATGGTAAAGCCCAGACTCTACCGCACCGATGACGCGGTCAGCAAGGAAGCGGCTCTCTGGACGCTCCAGACGGTTCTGATCGGCGGACTCAAGCTCCTTCACCCGTTCATGCCGTTCATTACCGAGGAGATTTTCACCACCATCCAGACGAAGGAGCCTTCGATCATGATCTCCTCCTGGCCGAAGTGGAGAGAGGACTTCAACTTCCCGGAGCAGGAGAAGGACATTGAGATGATCAAGGACGCGGTCTCCGGCATCCGCAAGATGCGCAGTGACCGGAATGTAGCGCCTTCCCGCAAGTCCAAGGTCTATGTGGTTTCCGACAGCGACAAGACGCTGGAGGTCTTCCGCAGGGATCAGCTCTTCTTCGAGACACTGGCCTATGCGAACGAGGTGGTTCTGCAGAAGGATCAGACCGGAATTCCGGACGGAGCTGTGTCCGTCATCGAGCCGTTTGCAACCTTCTTCGTTCCGATGCAGGATCTGATGGACATCGGCGCGGAAATTGAGCGCCTTCAGAAGGAACTGGCACGTCTTGACGGCGAGCTGAAGCGCTCGGAGAAAATGCTCTCCAACGAGCGGTTCCTGGCCAAGGCGCCGCAGGCGAAGATTGACGAAGAGAAGGAGAAGCAGCAGAACTACCGTCTGCAGTATGAGTCGGTGAACGCGATGCTGCAGCAGATGAAAACTCTGTAAAATCAGTACAGGAATACAGCTATGATCAATTTTGATGAAGAGATCAAAAAATTTCATCCCAGTCTTGAAATCAGCGATGTGGAGAACGCCATTTACAACCAGGACATGAAGGACATGGTCGACGTAATGCTGAAAATGACCAAGGACGGCGTTTACGGAGCGGAGAGTTCTCCGGCACACAACAACACAAGGACGATGTAATCGATGTATTGCTACAAATGCGGCTGCGAGCTCAACAAGACGGATCATTGTCCGAACTGCGGAGCGGATGTAGGCACTTATAAGAAAATCATATATACGTCCAACTATCTGTACAACGACGGTCTGCAGAAGGCACAGGTGCGGGATCTGTCCGGCGCGATTCTCTCTCTGAAGAACAGTCTGTGGTACAACAAGGACAATCTGGATGCCCGAAATCTTCTGGGCCTGATTTACTATGAGATCGGCGAGACGGTGGCGGCGCTCTCGGAATGGGTGATTTCCAAGAACATCAACGATGAGAGGCTTCACCGCAAGCAGAACCTCGGGGCGGAGTACCTGGCCCAGGTTCAGGCGAGCAAGCAGACCATGGAGAATCTCGACAGTTCGATTGAGCGGTACAACCATGCACTGGAGTGCTGCTATACGGACAATCTGGATGTCGCGGTGCTGCAGCTGAAAAAGGTCCTGTCGGTGAATCCGCACTACCTGCGGGCAAGGCAGCTTCTCGCTCTGCTGTACATCGAGAACAAGCAGTATAAGCGGGCGGACCGGGAACTGCAGCGGTGCCTTCTTCTGGACGTGAACAATACGACGACGCTCCGCTACCGGCAGGAGGTTCTCTCGAAGCTTCAGCCGGAGGGGACCGGACAGGCCGGCGCACAGGATGTGATGCGGAAGGCCAATGTCCGGACCGTCAAGACGGTCGGAACCGGCGGGGAACCCCGGCAGGGCAGCGGCAGAAACGGCAAGCCGAAGAAACCGAAGGTCGGAAGCGTCATCAAGTACACGGCGGACAATGAGACCATCATTCAGCCGGTCAATGCGAGAAATCCGGGCGTAGACGGGTTCGGGGTTCCGTCCTGGATTTACGGCGGTGCCATCGGACTGATTGTCGGTGCGGCACTGGTGGCATTTCTTATCATGCCGACGAGAATCCAGTCCATCCGGACGGATGCGCAGCAGCAGATCCGGGAGATTTCATCGCAGTCAGATACCAAGGATTCGCAGATCACCGATCTTCAGAGTCAGGTGGACACGCTGAATGCGGACCTGAAGACGCTTCAGGACGAACAGGCCAAGGCCGAAGCGGAGGGAGGATCGTCGGACAAGGCGGACCTTCTGATGGAGAGCGCGGCCCTCTACATTGAAGACTCTGTCAAGATCAAGGATGCCGCGGAGGTGCTCGGCAAGCTTGATCCGGAGACGGCTTCGGACAACATGTCGGATGCGTTCACGAAGCTGTACGGAGATCTGTACCCGCTTCTTCGTGCGCAGATTCTGCAGTCCTATGCGGACTCGGGTATTGCGGCCTACGAGGCCTCCAAGCCGGATTATGAGACCGCGGCACAGGATCTGGAGACAGCGAACAAGTTCGAGAATCCGGACAGGCTCGGGCAGACCTGGCCGATGCGGCAGTATTATCTGGCGGATTCTTATTATCAGCTGTATCTGGCCGCGCAGAATGGTACGTCGGCGGACACCTCCTCGAAGAGCGATGACGCGAAGAACGATTCTGCAGGCAGCGGCTCTTCAAAGAGCGGTGCGGCAGAAGGCAGTTCGTCCGGCACTGCTTCCTCAGAGAACGCTGCAGACGGAAGTACCGCTTCGGAGAGTACAGATACGGTTTCGCCTGAGGAGTATATCACGAAGGCGAGGGAGGTCATCGCGAATCTGGCAAAGACCAAACCGAATTCGGAGTACACGACGAAGGCGAATGCGCTGCTGGCACAGCTTCCGGAGGTTTCGGCGAATACCGGCTCTCAGGATGCTGCGGGAACGGCAGCAAGTACGAAGACTGACACTCAGGATGCTGCGGGAACGGCAGGGAGCACGAAAACTACCGCCCAGACCGCTGCGGGAACGGCAGGAAGTACGAAAACGGACGCCCAGAACACGAATGCAGCAAACGCAGATGCGGGAGCGGCCCAGAACACGAATGCAGCAAACGCAGATGCAGGAGCGGCCGAGAACACGAATGCGGCAAACGCAGATGCGGGAGCGGCAGAGAATGCGAATGCGGCAGGCGCAGATGCGGGAGCGGCCGACGCGGCAGGAGCCGCCGGAAATGCCGGCTGACCGGTGCTGCCGGGAAGTGAAGACCGGCAGGCAGGAGACAGAGCCTGGCCGGGATAAAATTCAGACAGAAAAGCGCACCGCAGAAGCGGTGCGCTTTGTCATATCCTCTGTGGCAGGAGGACAGACATGCGGTGGCTGTCAGGCGGATCCGGCGTGATTTCAGATCCGCCTGTCCGGCAGGAGAACGGATGGGACGGGAAATGGCCGCCATGTCAGGAAAGGCCGGAGAAAACAGAAAAAGGCCGCCATGTCAGAAAGGAGCGGAAGAAAATGAAGCGTGAAATGGAATTTAAGATGGAACGCCCGGGACTTCTGAAGGAAGGCCAGAAGGTGACTGTCTCGGAAGGACTTCTTCCGAGCAATTATTACTACACGATCAATCCCTCGCTTGCGATGAGCGGCAACATTCCGTTCACGAAGCGGCTGAAGGCCCGGGAGGGCGTTGTGAAGTCGGTGGAAGAGAACGAACGGGGCTTCTACGTCAACGTGGAATTTGAAGAGAACTGAGAAGTCTGATGTGAAAACCGGCACCCGGTACCGGTGCAGATCCGGCGTGAAAACCGGTGCCCGTCACCGGTAGGGACCCGGAACGGGAATCGAAAAGGCAACAACAGGAAGAGACAAAAGAAAAGGAAAAGTTTCAGTATGGAAGAAAAACAGACATCAGCGGGAAAGATGCCGTTTCGCAATGCAGTCAGCTGCTTTCTGGGTGCAATGATCTGGGGGACCGCCTTCGTGGCCCAGAGAATCGGAAGCGATGAGATCAATGCGACCACGTTCGTGGGACTCCGTTTTCTGATGGGCTTTGCGGTTCTGCTCCCGCTTGTGATCGTCCGGGAGAGGATGCGCAGGAAACGGATCCGGCAGGGAGACCGGAACGTGAAGGCGGTGGATCACCGCCAGTCCGTGAAGGGCGGAATCGTCTGCGGAATTGCCCTTGTGACGGCGTCCTGGCTGCAGCAGGTGGCGATTCCGTATGTTTCGGTCGGAAAGGCAGGATTTCTTACGGCACTGTATATCATCATTGTGCCCATCCTTTCCTTCTTTTTCACGAGAAGGAGCAGAGCGAGGGTCTGGATTGCAGCGGCAATCTCGGCAGTGGGCCTCTATTTCCTGTGCATGAAGCCGGGAGAATCCTTCGGAATCGGGCGGTGGGAGCTGATCCTGATCGGCTGTGCCCTGATGTTTTCGGTGCAGATCATGAGCATTGACCACTTTGCGGAACGGACGGACGGGGTGGAATTGTCCTGCATGCAGTTTCTGACGGCCGGCATCATCGGAACGGTTCTGGCGGCGCTGCAGGGAGAGCTGTCTCTTGCCGGTGCATCCGCAGGCTCCATTCTGGCGCTGCTCTATGCTGGAATTTTCTCCAGCGGAATCGCCTATACGCTGCAGATTGTCGGGCAGAAGGGGGCGGATCCTGCAATCGCGTCACTGATTATGTCTCTGGAATCAGTGATCAGTGCGGTGTCGGCGTTCCTGATCCTGCATCAGACCCTGTCGGGACGGGAACTTGTCGGCTGTGTGCTGATGGCTTCGGCAATTGTGCTCGTTCAGCTGCCGGTGAAGAAGACAACGCTTCTGATGTGTCTTCTTTCCGTTCTCTTTCTGGGCGGCTGCGGATCAGCGCCCGGTGTGGATGCCGGGAGCGATAAGACGCAGGGGAGCAAGCTCCTGGATGCGGGCTCCTATCAGGAGGCAGCTGATTTCTATCAGCAGCAGATTGACGCGGGAAACACGGATGGCGAGAATTACCGGTGCCTGGGCATTGCCCTGATGGGACTTGGAGATTATAAGAAGGCTGCCGGTGCGTTTGAGACGGCACTTTCGGAATCGGGAATCCTTCCGACGGACAGTGACTATGACATCAACTACTATCTGGGCTCCTGCTACGACAAGCTCGGGGATTATGAGTCGGCGTTGGAGGTCTACGACGCGATTGTCGTTCTGCGGCCGAAGGATGCGGACGCGCTGGAGCTTCGCGGCGGGGTGAAAATGCAGATGGGCGATACCGACGGGATGCAGAAGGATTTTTCCAAAGCGATCTCGCTGGAACCTGCGAACTATGACCGCCTGCTCTCGATCTATTCCGCCATGGCCCGCAGCGGCTATGAGGAGGAAGGGAAAAAATATCTGCAGGATGCCCTGGATCGGAACTCGGACAGCATGAGCGGCTATGACCGCGGACGGATTGCGTATTACGTCGGGGATTACGATACGGCGCGGACGAATCTGGAGCAGCTTCAGAACAACACGGATGAAAAGGTGGTCCTGATGCTCGGAAGAACCTATGAGGCTCTGGGAGATTACAACTACGCCACCAACGTATACAAGACCTTCCTGTCCTCGGATACAACGCATCCGGAGGTCTACAATCAGCTGGGACTCTGCTGCATGAAAATGGAGGATTACGAGTCAGCGCTGGATGCCTTCCAGGAGGGAAAGAAGCTCGGCGGAACGGAGTGCCTGCAGAGCCTGTCCTTCAATGAAATCGTGGCATACGAGCATCTGGGAGAGTTCGATCAGGCGCAGACGCTGATGGAAACCTATTTGAAATCTTATCCAGGCGATGAGAAGGCCAGGCGGGAAGAGATCTTCCTGAGTACAAGATAATGATTTCGTCGGTTGCGCAGGAGACAAATTCTGCGTTATACTGCAACCGACATATTTATACCCAGCTGAGGCAAAATCCGCGATACAGGAGAGAATTTCGCGAAGGCGCATTCTCTTTTGCATACAGAGTGCCGCCAGGCGGCACTTTAAGGCAGGAGAAGATGTCATCCGGCATCTTCGGGCGCAGCGGTTTTCCTGCCGGGAGCAGGGCAAGAAAGGAAATAAATGATTTCAAAACTGATTGCAAAAATCCGGGAGAAAAATGCACCGGTGGTCGTTGGACTGGATCCGCAGATGAGCTTCATTCCGGAGCATCTGCTCAAAGATGCGGCCCGTCATGTGGATGAGAAGGTATATGACGAGGATCTGAGCGCGGCGGCGGAGGCCGTCTGGCGTTTCAACAAGGAGATTGTGGATGCGGTTGCGGATCTGGTTCCGGCGGTGAAGCCGCAGATCGCGATGTATGAACAGTTCGGAATTCCGGGCATGATGGCTTACTGGAAGACGGTGCGCTACTGCCAGGAGAAGGGACTGATTGTCATCGGTGATGTCAAGAGAGGCGACATCGGATCCACCTCGGAGGCGTATGCCAGAGCCCATCTGGGCAGAGTGGAGATCGGCGGACACCGGATCCGGGCGTTTTACGAGGATTTTGCGACAGTGAACCCGTATCTGGGAACGGATGGCATCAAGCCGTTCGTGGATGTCTGCAATCAGGAGGACAAGGGAATTTTCGTTCTGGTGAAGACCTCCAATCCCTCCAGCGGAGAATTTCAGGACATTAAGACAGAGGACGGCCGTCACATGTACGAGGTGGTCGGCGAGAAGGTCCGCGAGTGGGGCGAGCAGTCGATGGACGGCGAGTACAGCAACGTCGGAGCCGTGGTCGGTGCCACTTATCCGGAGCAGGCGAAGGTTCTGCGCGAGCTGATGCCGCATACCTTCATTCTGGCACCCGGGTACGGGGCTCAGGGAGCCACCGCGAAGGATCTGTCCGGATTTTTCGACAAGGACGGAAACGGAGCGATCGTCAATTCCTCCCGCGGAATCATTGCGGCCTATAAGAAGGACAAGTATTCGCGCTTCGGCGAGGAAGGCTTTGCGGATGCGGCAAGAGCGGCGGCTGTGGATATGATTGAAGACCTTCGCGCGGCGCTTTCCTGATTCCCTGCAGAGCGTTTCGGAGAATGCGGATATTCCCGTGAGTCGTTTGGAAGAACAAAGAGACGCCTTTACGGCGGAGAATCCGACAGCATCAGAAGAAGATCCGGACAGGATCGGAATAAAATGGAGCAACAGATCAGGCTATGGAACAGTACAAAAAGGATTTTATTGATTTTATGCTGGACTCCCGCGTCCTTAAATTCGGGGATTTTACCTTAAAGAGCGGACGCAAGTCGCCGTTCTTCATGAATGCGGGAGCCTACCAGTCCGGCGGACAGCTGATTCGTCTGGGCGAGTATTACGCAAGAGCGATTCATGATACCTACGGACTGGACTTTGACGTCCTCTTCGGACCGGCGTACAAGGGAATCCCGCTCGCGGTTGCCACGGTGATGGCCATCAGCAAAATTTACGGCGTGGAGATCCGCTACTGCGCGAACCGCAAGGAAGTCAAGGATCACGGCGACAAGGGAATTCTTCTCGGCAGCAAGCTCCGCGACGGCGACCGTGTCGTCATCATTGAGGATGTTACCACCTCCGGCGCTTCGATGGCGGAGACCGTTCCGATCCTGCGCGCGCAGGCGGACGTGGAGATTCTGGGACTGATGGTTTCCCTGAACCGCATGGAGGTCGGCATGGAGGGCAAGGTTTCCGCTCTTGATGAGATCAAGGCAAGATACGGCTTCCCGGCAGGTGCCATTGTGACCATGCAGGATGTCATGGACTATCTCGGGACGCCGAAGGAAGGAAAAACGGAGGCATTCCTGAACGATGAGATCAAGGAAGCTCTTCGCAAATACTATGAGGAATATGGGGTGCATTAATTGAGAAAACCTCATGGACATTTATTCAGCAGCCGGGAGCAGTCGGTCAGCGCCCTGATCTCCGTGATTCTGGGAGGTATTTCCCTGCTCTCCTGCAGCATTATGGTCTATCTGACATATAAAAACGGCGGCCAGGCGCAGCTGCGCTATGGCGGCGTCGTTTTTATATGTCTTTTTTTCTCTCTGGCCGGAATGATTCTGGCCATTTTGTCCCGGAGGGAGCCGGAGAAATTCTATCTCACCTCTTATCTGGGAATGCTTCTGAACAGCCTGGTCCTGGCGTTCGGATTTATTGTGATGTATCTGGGTTCGTAGCAGCAGAACCGGGATGAAAATAAAAGGCCGCCTGGCGGCACTCTGTATACAGAGAGAATTTGCCTTCGCGAAATTCTCTCTGATATCGCGGGTTTTGCCTCAGTGAGGTATAACGATGGACGAATTGTTTGCATTGGATGAAGAAAGAGTTCGTGAAATTGCGAAAGGGGCAGAGGAAATCTCCCCGAAGGCAGCAGACTTCTGGACCGGCACGGCAAGGATGCTGGTTCTTTTCCTGGATGAGTATCACTGGGTGGAGAGCGGCAGGATGGAAGAGGCGGAGCTTTCGGAGCTGCAGGAGCACAACCGCGCCCTGTATGCGGATATCCTGCCGGAACATTATGAGAAGAGCTATGCCAGTCCGAAATACTGTGCATCGCAGTTCGGAACCGAATACGGGAGGCTTGCGGCGGCGCTTGTCTATGAGCTGCGGAGCATGATCCCGTTTCTCTATGAGGGACTTGCGGATGAGATCCGGATCCGTCTGGAGCTGTTTCTGGAGAGCTATACCGCTTTTGCCCTGGAAGAGGAGCAGTACAAGGCGCTGAGGGAGAGCGGTGAGGTTCCGGAGGATGCGGGCGTGACGGGAATTCCTCCGGTGAAGAATCTACGGAGAATCCTGTACGGTTATGTGCAGGATTATTTTGAGCAGGAGCTGTCCCTGGAGGTGGAGCGCAAGCTCGTCGGAGAGAACGGGAGCGGCCGCGATTTTGCCCTGGAAACCATAAAGAGCTGTGACCTTTCGGATCCTCGGTATCTGTACCGCTTCGGGGAGTACATCTCGGACAATGAGCTTCGCACCTGGCGGCATCTGCAGGAGCTGGACGAGGCGGACCTTGGCAAAATGGCGGATACCTGGACAGAGGGCTACCGGATCGGCTTTATCACGGGCGGAAAGGATTTTTCCTCCAAGGAGACGGTCGGGCTCATCTGGCATCTTGGCTTTGAACGGATGATTCTCCGGTCGATTCACAATTTTGAGGCCATGGGGAAGAACTGCGTCTGCTACCGGGAGACACAGAGTCTGTTCGGCCTGCATGAATCGGAAATTGCGGGCTACTGCGGGACGGATGCCAATCCGCAGTACCGCTGTGACCACCGGGAGGATCTGGCGCTGGTCCTGGATGACGACCTTGCGGGCAGGCGGATGGAGGCACTGACGGCGGCATACCGGACGTGGCGGAATGAAACGGTTCTCTACGCGGGGCCAGCGGTGATGGAAACGTTCGGAGAGGCTCCGTTTACGCCGGGCAATGATCCGGCAAAGGCATCCTATGACAAGACTCAGCAGAAGCTGATTTCGCGCTACCGTCAGACGGCGTCCCGCGCCTACAACGAGGCGGTCATTGGGAAGAACCGGAGCTTTACGATCATTTCGTTTCCGCTTCCCTCGATTGCGGAGGGGAATCCCAAAGGGGCTTCCTACGAAGAGATTTTCGACGCTGTTCTGAAGATCAACACGCTGGACTATAAGACCTATCAGCGGATACAGGGAACACTGATTGATGCCCTGAATCAGGCGGACCGCCTGCATGTGACGGGACGCTGCGGCAATCCGACGGATCTGACGGTGAATCTCTGGAAGCTGAAGGATCCGGAGCATGAGACGATTTTCGAGAACTGCGTGGCGGACGTCAACATTCCGGTGGGAGAGGTCTTCACCTCTCCCGTCCTGAAGGGAACGAACGGCGTGCTCGCGGTCTCCGGCGTTTTTCTGGAGGGATTGTTCTTCCGGAATCTGTCGCTGACCTTCCGGGACGGATGCGTCTCGGACTACTCCTGCGACAATTTCGCGGGCGAAGAGAACGCGAAGGAGAAGGGCAGGGCTTACATTGAGGAGAACATTCTGTTCCATCATCCGACGCTTCCGATGGGAGAATGCGCGATCGGAACGAATACGACTGCGTATGCGGAGGGAATCCGGTACGGCATCACGGACCGTCTTCCGATTCTGATTGCGGAGAAGACGGGACCCCATTTTGCCGTGGGCGACACCTGCTACAGCGACGAGGAGGACAACGAGAGCTTCAACCCGGATGGAAAGAGAATCGTCGCGAAGGAGAATGACTTCTCGAGGAGACGCGGGAAGGATCCGGAGAAAGCGTATTTTGGCTGTCACACGGACATTACGATTCCGTTTGCGGAGCTCGGGAGGATCGAAGCGGTGCATCAGGACGGAAGTGTGCAGACCATTCTGGAAAACGGACGGTTCGTTCTGCCGGGGACCGAAGAACTGAATGTTCCGCTGGACGGCCTGCAGCAGGACAGGTGATTTCCTTTACTGCGGCGGGACGGCAGGATCCGCCGGCAGGGAATTCTGACCGGAACAGCGGAACATCGGTCCGGCGAAAGCCTGACCGGAACAGCAGGAATTTCAGCCTGCGGAAGCCTGGCAGGAAAGAGAAAGGAAGTCCGGATTGTGGAAACTTCCGGGAAGGACAGCGTCCTTGTCCGGGTAAATGATAGAAACAGCGTGGAGGTGCGTATGGCAACAGTTGGCATTGTGATGGGATCAGATTCCGACATGAGCGTAATGAGCAAGGCAGCAGAGGTGCTGGACCAGTTCGGCATCAGCTATGAGATGCATATTATTTCGGCGCATCGCGAGCCTGACGTGTTCTTCGAGTGGGCGAAGGGGGCAGAGGCAAGAGGCATCAAGGTAATCATCGCGGGAGCAGGCATGGCAGCCCATCTGCCCGGCATGTGCGCGGCACTGTTCCCGATGCCGGTCATTGGAATTCCGATGCATACCACATCCCTTGGCGGAAGGGATTCTCTCTACAGCATCGTGCAGATGCCGAGCGGCATTCCGGTCGCGACCGTGGCGATCGGAGGAGGCAAGAACGCAGGAATCCTTGCGGCGAAGATCCTCGCGGTTTCCGACGGGGATCTCCTTGCGAAGCTCAAGGACTACTCCGCCTCGATGGAAGAAGAGGTGAAGGCGAAGGACGAGAAGCTCCAGAAGACCGGATACCGGAATTATGCATAATGCTTCTGCGGCCCGTCGGTAGCGTGAGGCGGAGCAGCGGATTCAGAAAAGGGAAGTTGACAGCCTGATCCGGCGGGACCGGAGACAGTTGACCGGCTGTGGAGCATCAGACAAAGGAGAAAAGCAGCTGACAGCGGCAGACAGCTGCCGCAGGGACAGGCACAGAAGGAGGATCACTCATGGCAATTGATTACAAATCGTCCGGCGTAGATGTCGAGGCGGGATACAAATCCGTAGAACTTATGAAGCAGTATGTCAAAACCACCATGCGGCCGGAGGTCCTGGGAGGACTGGGCGGCTTTTCCGGAGCATTTGATCTCGGGAAAATCAGCAGGATGAAGCATCCTGTCCTTCTCTCCGGAACCGACGGCGTCGGAACGAAGCAGAAGCTTGCATTCCTGATGGACCGCCATGACACGGTCGGCATTGACTGCGTGGCAATGTGTGTCAATGACGTGGCCTGCGCGGGCGGAGATCCGCTGTTTTTCCTGGACTACATCGCGTGCGGACGGAACATCCCGGAGAAGATCGCAACGATTGTCAAGGGCGTGGCAGAGGGGTGCGTTCAGGCCGACAGCGCGCTTCTTGGCGGCGAGACCGCAGAGCACCCCGGGCTTATGCCGGATGAGGAGTATGATCTTGCGGGCTTCTCCGTGGGCGTTGTGGAGAAGGACGAGATGATCACGGGACAGAGCATTCAGAGCGGCGACATGCTGATCGGCATAGCGTCCAGCGGCGTACATTCCAACGGCTTTTCCCTGGTCCGCAGGATCTTTCACATCGAGAGCCGGGACGTTCTGGAGAAAACCTATGAGGAGCTCGGCGGCGCGAAGCTCGGCGACGTTCTTCTGACCCCTACGAGAATTTATGTCCATGCCATGAAGACAATCCGTGAGGCGGGCGTGAAGGTCAAGGGCTGCAGCCATGTGACGGGCGGCGGCTTCTATGAGAACATTCCGCGGATGCTTCCGGACGGAACCGTGGCGAGAATTCATAAGGACAGTTACCCGATTCCGCCGATTTTCCCGCTGATGCAGAAGGTCGGCGGCATTGACGAGCATGTGATGTACAACACCTTCAACATGGGAATCGGCCTGTGCCTTGCCATTGATCCGAAGGATAAGGACAAGGTCATCGCGGCGGCGGAGTCTGCGGGCGATCACGCGTATGTGATCGGCGAAATCATTGCGGCAGAGGACGCGGCGCACGTGGATGCCGGCGGCAACACGAAGGCGGAGAGCAGAAAGGGCGTTGAATTATGCTGAAGCTGACGGTACTGGTATCGGGCGGCGGCACCAATCTGCAGGCGATCATTGACCGGATTGCGGACGGAACCATCCGCGGCGCGAAGATTGTCCGCGTCATCTCGAACAACCCGGGAGTTTATGCGCTGGAGCGGGCGAAGAAGGCGGGAATTCCCGCCGAGGTGCTCTCTCCGAAGAGCTTTGAGACAAGAGAACAGTTTAACGAAGCTCTTCTTGCAAAGCTAAGGGAGACCGGTGCGGACCTGATCGTCCTCGCGGGGTGCCTTGTGGCGATTCCGCCGCAGGTCGTGAAGGCCTATCCGGACCGCATCATCAACATTCATCCGGCCCTCATTCCCTCGTTCTGCGGAAAGGGCTATTACGGACTGCATGTCCATGAGAAGGTCCTGGAACGGGGGGTCAAGGTAACCGGCGCTACCGTGCACTTCGTGGATGAGGACCTCGATCACGGCAAGATCCTTCTGCAGAAGGCCGTGGAGATTCCGGAGGGCATCACGGCAAAGGAGCTGCAGCAGAAGGTGATGGAAGAGGCGGAATGGGTGATTCTTCCGAAGGCCATTGACCTGATTGCGCAGGGAAAAATTCCGCTCGGCCGGGCACCGGAGAATAAAGAGTGAAAACCATTTGTTTTAACGGCGTATGAAAGCTGCGGCAGAGGGCCGGAGAATCGATGCGGAGAGCTGCGGCAAAGGGGGTATAAATAATATGAGAGTACTTTTGATTGGCGGTGGCGGACGCGAGCATGCGATTGCGGCGTCCATTGTGAAATCGAAGAGAGTGGAGAAGCTCTACTGCGCGCCGGGAAATGCCGGGATCGCGAAGATTGCGGAATGCGTGCCGATCGGCGTCATGGAGTTCGACAAGCTGATTGCGTTCGCGAAGGAGAAAAACATTGATCTTGCGGTCTGCAGCCAGGACGACCCGCTGTGTGCGGGCATCGTGGACGCCTTTGAGGCGGCGGGACTGAAGATTTTCGGAACACGCAGGAATGCGGCCATCATTGAGGGCAGCAAGGCTTTTTCCAAGAATCTGATGAAGAAGTACGGGATTCCCACCGCGGCATATGAGACATTCACCGATCCGGACGCGGCGATTGCCTATCTGGAGACGGCGAAGCTTCCGATCGTATTGAAGGCGGACGGCCTTGCTCTGGGCAAGGGGGTTCTGATCTGCAATACGCTGGAAGAAGCAAAGGAAGGCGTACGGACGATCATGCTGGACAAGAAGTTCGGTTCCGCCGGCAATGAGCTCGTGATCGAGGAGTTCATGACGGGACGCGAGGTGTCCGCCCTTGCTTTCGTGGATGGAACGCATTACAGCCTGATGAGTTCCTCGCAGGATCACAAGAGAATCGGAGACGGCGACACGGGACTGAACACCGGCGGAATGGGGACCTTCTCGCCGAGCCCGTTCTTTACGCCGGAAATCGAGGAAATCTGCCGGAAGACCATCTTCCAGCCCACCGTGGACGCAATGAAGAAGGAAGGAAGAGAGTTCCGGGGGGTACTTTATTTCGGACTGATGCTGACAAAGGACGGCCCGAAGGTTGTGGAATACAATACCCGCTTCGGCGATCCGGAAACGCAGGTGGTCCTTCCGAGAATGCAGACCGACATTATCGATGTCTTCGAGGCGTGCATGAACGGAACCCTGGACCGGCTGGATCTGAAATTCGCGGACAACGCGGCGGTCTGCGTCGTTCTGGCGAGCGGCGGATATCCGTCCTCCTATGAGAAGGGAAAGGTGATTTCCGGACTGGAGAATTTCGAAGGAAGGGATGATCTGTTCTGCTTCCATGCGGGGACGAAGTTCAATGAAAAGGGCGAGACGGTGACAAGCGGCGGCCGCGTCCTCGGCGTCACGGCGCTGGCGCCGACGCTGAAGGAGGCAAGAGCGAAGGCCTATGAGGCAGTGAAGCTTGTTTCCTTTGACAAAGTGTATTATCGCCATGATATCGGCAAGGCCATTGACCAGGCATGACAGGCGGCAATAAATGGATGATTTTTTGCGGGAGCTGTGCTATTCTAACCCTATCTATGACATACGCGATGAATGCCGCAGACGGACTGTGGCAGTGGAGGTAATCATGAAGTCAAAATTCAATCGAGTCAGAACGATTGCCGCAGCGGCAGCACTGTCTGCAGCAGTATCGTTCGCAACACCTGCCTTTGGACTGGTTTCTCTGGCAGCAACCGGCACGGTGACCGGAAGTGACATCAATGTCCGGAGCGAGGCAAGCTCTTCGTCCAGTCAGGTCGGAACCGTGACGACCGGCGACACCGTGACGGTGGGCGAGACCGCGACCGATGATTCCGGAGCAACCTGGTATCAGGTTACGCTGAGCAACGGGACAACGGGCTATATCCGCGGCGATTTCCTGACGGTATCCGAGGATGATGCCTCTGCAGACGGGTCCTCCGATGCCTCTGCAGACGGATCCTCCGATGCATCGACCGATGCGGCAACGGATGCGTCCACGGACGGAACCGATGAGGCGGCAGCAAGTGCCACCCAGGCAGCGGAGCAGGATACCGGCGGATATCAGGTGGTTCTCGCACCGGATGAGAACGGGGAGGACACCTACTATCTCTACGACAACAATGCCGGACAGAGAATGAAGATTTCGGATATCGGCAAGCTTCAGGATGACGTGACGGCGGCCAACAAGGAGGCTGCTTCCGTCAAGGCCAAGTACAGGATCTTCCTGATCGCTCTGGGAGCTGCAGCCGTGATTCTCGCGATTGCCTGCATCCTTCTGGTTCTGAAGCTTCGCGATGCTCTGGCCAATGGCCGCAGGGAGAGAGACCTGACCATGGAGCGCAGAGATCAGAGAAGGAACAACAGCCGGGCTGACAGCGTGGAATCCCTTCGCGCAAGAGACCGCGGCGCAGGCCCCGCATCCAGAAACGGAAGAGGCCGTGAGGATGCCTATGCATCCGGTGCAAGAAGACTGGAGCGCGGCGAGGATGCGCGTGACCCGAGAGAGGCGCGCGGCGCAAGACCGGCTCGTCCGGCAGCACCGGCAAGAGACGGTGAGGCACGAGGCGCAAGACCGGTTCGCCCGGCAGCACCGGCAAGAGACGGCGAGGCACGGGGCGCAAGACCGGTTCGTCCCGCAGCAAGACCGGAGAGTGATGTCCGCACGGACCGCCCGGCAGCGCGTCCCGCAGAGGATGCGGCAAGACGTCCCGCTGCACCTGCAAGGAAGCAGCCGGCGAAGAACTTCGCGGATGATGATTTCGATTATGACTTCTTAAAGCTCGACGACAAGGACGAAGTTTGAAAGTGACATTGATATGTCACTTTCAAACTGCAGCATCGGTGCTGAT
>DAIMKA010000010.1:0-3772 GCA_036721955.1 Lachnospiraceae bacterium
GTTTGAAAGTGACATATCGATGTCACTTTCAGACTTACCTTTCTGTGCCGCGTTTTGTGCGGCATCACCTCACGCCGCCCAGTTGAAAATCAGAATCGCGATTCCGAGTACCAGAAGCACCGCTCCCGTCATCCGGTTCAGCGTCACATTGTCCGCCTTGTTCGCAAGCTTTGCCGCGATTCTCGCCCAGAGGAGCGTGAACAGCATGCACAGAACCAGAATGACGGGGTCCGGGAAGCCGCCCAGTGCAAAATGGGACACGGCGCCCGTCAGAGCCGTAAACGTCATGATAAAGACGCTGGTTCCGACCGCGGTCTTCAGCTCATATCCGAGGACCGAGGTCAGAATCAGGAGCATCATCATGCCGCCGCCCGCTCCGACAAAGCCGCAGATGAGGCCGATGACCATACCGCTGACAAGCGACTGGACAACGCGCTTCTTCGCGCTGACCTCCATCATCTTCTCCTTCGTCGCCGTCACCGGCTTTACCAGGAATTTGATGCCGAGAAGGACGGTCATATAGATGGAGAAATTTCCCATCGTCGCGGACGGAAGAAAGCTTGCCGCAAAGCTTCCGACCACGGTGAACAGAAGGACGGCCGCCATCATGATCAGGCCGTTTCTCACATCCAGGTTCTTGTTCTTCCCATAGGTCCAGGCGGAAACCGCACTCGCGAGGACATCCGACGCAAGCCCGATTCCGATTGCCAGATACGGATCCACGTGCAGAAAGGTAATCAGCATGGGGCCGATGACCGCCACCGCACTCATTCCGGCAAAACCGGTCCCGAGGCCGGCTCCCATTCCGGCGAGAAACGTAACAAGCAGTGTAATCCAGACAGACATTTCAGATCCTCCTTCGGGATTTCATTTCAGGCGCAGCGCTTCCCGGCTCTTTCCGGAAAACCTTCCGGAAAAAACGGAGCACCAATGCAGACAGCGCTGCCGTCCATTTGTTCAAAGCAGAACTAATATTAGTTCTATTATGAACAAATGTCAATGAATCTTCCCATCAGGATCGGAACCTGATATTTTAGCTGTTTTATTTCTTTATCTCCGGTCATGGTCAATGAATTCCAGCGCAAGCACGCCGACCGCAATGTAGAGCACGGCGAACAGGATCATGATTCCCCAGCATAGGAACACATTGGAGGCACTCGCCGCATACGCCGGATTCATCAGGGCGGCCGCCGCCTGGTAGCGGAACTGGTCCGAGAGGCCCTCCGCCCGCATCCACTTAACCAGTGCCTTTCCGTCTGCGCTCTGATTCGCCAGATTCACAAACTGATTCCATGCGGAATTGGACGGCAGGGAATTGAAATCCGCCTGTGCGCAGATCGCACGGATCCCCCACTTGGCAATCGTGACATCGGCAAGCTTCGCCACTCTCCCGTGCAGAGGGAACGCGACATCCGCGAACAGCATCTGAATCATCAGAAGGAACGGAACAATCGTCATCGCCGCCGTGGTCGTGCGGACCAGGCAGGACACCATCAGGGCCAGCATATCCGCAGAGAACGTAATCAGAAACAGCGTGACCGAGATGTCCAGCATCGAAGAGCTGCGGATGAGCACCCCCTGCTCCGGGAACACAAGTCCCTGCGAATGATAAATCAGCATGGCAATCGCGACCTGCAGGGCGCAGAGGAACGCCTGGAACAGGACCTGTGCCGTCATATAGGCCGAAATATGAAGTCCCGCGCGGTGCTCTCTTTTCAGAATGTCGCGCTCCTTGCAGACCATCTGGATGGAATTGAAGAATCCGTTCCAGATGCACACGCAGGCAAAGGCCAGTGCACCGATCTTCGCGCCCTCCATCGACTTGAACATGTTGAGGCCGACCACCTTGCTGACAAGAAAAGCGATGAGCGCCGACATGAGAAGCACCTTCCAGTTTTTCTCATAGAAAAACAGCCGGAAGAGCTTTCCCAGATAGATGCCGACCTGTCCGATGCGGCCGGTATGTGCGTAGTCTCCCGCGCGGCCGTCCCTTCCTCTCTTCCGGAATGCCTGTTTCCGGCTCGTTCCGGCTGCCGTGTCTGCTCCTCCGTTCTTTCTTTCTTCCTCGGAATGAGGACCCTCTTCTGTTCCATTTTTACGTGAAAACAGGCTTTTCCCCTGCTTCTTCCCTGTGGTACCTGCACCATCCGGGGACTGAACCGGTGCAGCCTCCTGCCCGCTCTTTTCCGGGGCCGGATTCTTCCCGGAGCTTGCCTTCTCCAGCTCTTCCCAGGCTCGGTCCTTTTCCCTCTCCTCCGAGAGCTTCCGGTATTTCGCGATGAAATAATCCGCCTCGCCGAGGCCTCCCTCGGAAACCGCATTGACGGATTTCACGACCTGCTCCATCGTATTCACACCGAAAAACGCCCTGCACTGCGGAACGGTCCCGTAGAAGGCAAGCTGCCCGACTCTCTGCTCTCCGCCCTTGGCAAGAACGATCACCTTGTCGAACAGATCGGCTGCGCGGTCCGGCTGATGGGTGATCACCATGACGATTTTGCCCTCGCGGGAAATGGTCTTGAGGCGCTCCATCAGCTCCCTCGCCATCACGCCGTCCAGTCCGGAATCCGGCTCATCCAGAATGAACAGCGACGGGTCCGAAATGTACTCCACGCAGATAGAGAGGCGTTTTCTCTGGCCTCCGGAGAGTTTGGATACCGGCGAACCCGCAAACTCCTCCAGGCCGAACAGAGCGAGCGTATCCCGGACCTTCTTCTCCCTTTCGCTCTCGCTCACGCCCGAAGGAAGCCGCATCTGCGCCGCATTCATCAGCGTTGCCGACACGGTATCGTCGCCGCGCAGAAGATCCGCCTGCGGGACGAACCCGATCTGGTACTTGACATCCTTGTAGTCCCGGTAGAAATCGACCTTTCCGCTTTGGATCTTCGCCTTGGCCTTCTCATAGCCGGTCACGGCGTTGACAAAGGTGGTTTTCCCGGCGCCGGACCCGCCCAGGATCAGCACCATGCTGCCCGGCTCGATTTCCAGATAGATGTCCTTCAGAAGGACCTGCTTGCGAAAATGCGAATGAACCGCCCGCTCGTCGATGAAAATCGACAGAGGCGCGGTCTCCGCCTCCGGAACATTGTAAATCAGCCGGGACCCCTCGAAGAAAAACAGGGTATCGCCGACCGCCAGAACGCTGTCGATCCGGAGCTTCACCGGCTGCGTAATCCGTTCGCCGTTGAGATAGATCTGGTTGGAATGAAGCTCCTGAATGTTCCATCGCCCGTTCTCGAGACAGAGGATCAGGCTGTCCTGCTCCTCCTCGGGCTTGCCCTCATCCGTGGCATCCACAATCTTCACGCTGTGATCCACGGAGTCGTCGAGCCCGATGCTCTTCCACTCCGCGGAAACCGCTGCGTTCTCGCGGAACAGGATCGTCAGCATCTTGTCGTTGGCAATGCGGATGACGCTGAAATCCCTCAGCTGCTGGCGCTCTCCCCTGCGAAGAATCGTCCCCGCGGCGGAGGTAAAGCCCTCCTCCGACTGATTCTCGTAAAACCAGTGCCCGTCCTCACGGAAAAACCGTCCCTGCTGACCGGCAAGGAACGGATAGTCCAGCATCAGTTTTCCCTCTGCCCGCTCCACATGGTCTCCGCCGCCGATGATGTCCTCGCCGTCCAGCACCATCTGCCGCGGATCCTGATTCTCCTCAAAGAAAATAATCTGCGCCTCTGCCCGTTCCATTCTTATACCTCACTGAGGCAGCCGGTGCGTCAGCACCGATGCTGCCGTTCAGTTACAAAAAAGCCCCGGGATCTCCGTTTCC
>DAIMKA010000010.1:3808-5860 GCA_036721955.1 Lachnospiraceae bacterium
AATCCCGGGTCCCGTCATCTGCCGGAGAAGGGACTCGAACCCTCACTCTCTTGCGAAAAACAGATTTTGAGTCTGTCGCGTCTACCATTCCGCCACTCCGGCATAAAACAGTTCACCGCTTCCCGTCTGTGCTTCCTGCCCGGCCCCTGTACAAAGGATCCGCACTCGGCGGCCTTCCTTCCGAAAATTCCGCGGCAGACGCAGCGAACTGTTTTAGTATATCATCTGCAGAGCTTCGGTGCAAACTCCGTCTGATCAAAAGTTGCAAAATAATCCTTCAGCGTCTCCGCACGGCGGATTTCCCGAACCGATCCGTCCTCCTGAAGAAGGAGCTCCGCGCTCCAGAGCCGCCCGTTGTAATTGTATCCCATGGAGAAGCCATGGGCTCCGGTGTCATGGATGTACAGGATGTCACCCATGTCAATCTTCGGAAGCTCCCGGTCCACCGCGAACTTGTCATTGTTCTCGCACAGGGAGCCGACCACATCGTAGGTGTGGTCACACGGCGCATCTTCCTTGCCGAGCACCGTGATGTGATGGTATGCGCCGTACATGGCAGGCCGCATCAGGTTGGCCGCGCAGGCATCCACGCCGATGTACTCCTTGTAGATGTGCTTTTCATGGATGGCGGTGGTCACCAGTGCGCCGTAAGGAGCCATCATGAACCGGCCCATTTCGGTATAGATCGCACAGTCTCCCATTCCGGCGGGAACCAGAATCTCGTCATAAACCTCGTGAACACCCTCTCCGATTGCCCGGATATCATTGGGGGTCTCCTCCGGACGGTAGGCGACGCCGACGCCGCCGGACAGGTTGATGAAGGCAAAGTGAATGCCGAGCTTCTCATGCGCCTCTGCCGCAAGCTTGAACAGCTCCCCGGCAAGCTTCGGATAGTACTCGTTGGTAACCGTATTGGAGGCGAGGAACGCATGGATTCCGAAATGCTTCACGCCGTGAGCCTTCAGCTGCGCATACGCGTCAAAAAGCTGTTCCTTCGTCATGCCGTACTTGGAGTCCCCCGGGTTGTCCATGATGCCGTTGCTCATCTGGAAAATTCCGCCCGGGTTGAAGCGGCAGCTCATCGTCTCCGGGAACGTATCTCCGAACAGCTTCTCCAGTGTTGCAATGTGCGTGATGTCGTCCAGGTTAATGATCGCGCCCAGCTTCCTTGCAAGGACATATTCGCAGTCCGGCGTCTCATTCGAGGAAAACATGATCTTCCCGCCCGATGCGCCGACGGCATCCGAGAGAACGAGCTCCGCCTCGGAGGAGCAGTCAAAACCGAAGCCGTAATCCTGCATGATCCGCATCAGATACGGATTCGGGGTTGCCTTGACGGCAAAATACTCGCAAAAGCCCGGATTCCAGGCAAATGCTTCCTTCACAGCCCGGCAGTTCTCGCGGATTCCCTTCTCGTCATAGATGTGAAACGGGGTCGGATGGTCCCTGATGATTTCCTGCGCTTTTTCTTTGGTAATAAACGGTGTTTTTTTCATATTCTCTTCTCTCTTCCCGGTATTTCCTGCCTGCGCGGCAGTTTTCCGGATCATTTTCTGTGATTTTCTCCGCGTGAAAACTCAGCTGCCTTCCACATCCGGAATCTGCCAGTCAATCGGCGTCTCGCCATGCTCCTCCAGAAACCGGTTGCATTTGGAGAAATGGCGGCAGCCGAAAAATCCGCGGTAGGCAGACAAAGGACTCGGGTGCGGAGCGGTCAGAATCAGGTGCTTCGGGTTCGTCAGCATCGGGATCTTCGCCTGTGCCTGCGAGCCCCACAGCATGTAGACAATCGGGCGGTCCTGTTCGTTCACCGCCTTCAGGATCGCATCCGTGAACTGCTCCCAGCCCTTCCCGTGATGAGAATTCGCCGCATGAGCCCGCACGGTAAGAACCGTGTTCAGCATGAGGACTCCCTGCTCGGCCCAGTGAACGAGATAACCGTTGTTGGGCATGTGGCAGCCGACGTCATCATGAAGCTCCCGGTAAATATTAATGAGAGAAGGCGGAATGTCCTTCTGCTGCGGCAGTACGGAGAAGCACAGCCCGTGCGCC
>DAIMKA010000010.1:5914-9795 GCA_036721955.1 Lachnospiraceae bacterium
AGAGGCGTCAGATGCAGGGCATTGAAAATATCCTGCGCCGGCGGATAGATCGTTCTGGTCTGATACTCTTTGCTGACAAATGTGTACAGCTCCTTGTAGTAGGGCTTCCGGAACTCTCCCTGAAGAGCCGGAAGCCAGTCATTCGTAATTCCTGCCATGCCGTATTCTTTCCTGTATTCCACGCGCACCGCCCCTTGGGAAGGCAATGGACTCCGGACGGACACCGATGCGTTCTTCTGCATCTTTGTGCGGTCCGGATATTGTCCGCAGACTCCGGGCGGGTGTGCCGCAGCCTTTACATCATTCTCAGTGCTTCCAGAAGGAACTGCCAGGTTCTCTCTGTGGAAGCAATGGAAAGCTTCTCGTCCGGTGTGTGGATTCCCTCCATATCCGGTCCGATGGAGACGCAGTCAAGACCTTCGATCTCTGCCGCAAGGAGCCCGCACTCAAGACCGCCGTGAATGACGGCGATGACAGGCTTTTTGCCGGTCTGCCGCTCATAAATGGCAGACAGCTCATCGCAAAGAGGCGACGAGGCCGCTCTCTCCCACGCAGGATACGCTCCCTTGACCTCTGTGGATCCGCCAAGGAGTTCCACCAGAGTTTCCACCTTCTTCTGCAGATATTTCTTCTGGGAATTGACGCTCGAGCGGACGAGATAGACTGCCGTCACCTTGTCCTCCGAGGAATTCAGAATGCCGAGATTCAGCGAGGTCTGCGGAAGATCGCGGTCCACCGGATCGCTCTCAATCAGGCCGTTCGGCGTCAGCATCAGGAAATCAATGATGCGTCTGGTGTCCGCCTTCGTCATGACAAGCGCCGGGATTTCGGTCGCATCCTCCCAGCCTGTGCTCCAGGTGATACCGCCATCCGTCAGGCGGTATTCCTCCGAGATCTGATTCATCAGCTTCTCCACAATGTGAAGAACCGCCTTCTGATCCGTGTCCGCATCCAGAAGGACTCTCGCGCTGCAGCTTCTCGGAATGGCGTTGTCCTTGGAGCCTCCCTCAATGGAGAGAAGCCGGACCGTCATCTTGCCTGCCAGCTTGTAGAGAACACGTCCCATCAGAAGATCGGCATTGGCACGTCCCATATTGATGCAGCTGCCGGAATGTCCGCCGAGAAGACCGCTGATCGCAATCTGCAGGATCATGCCGCAGTGTTCCTTGCGCTCCACCGGGAACGTGCAGTGCTCCTCCGCGCCGCCCGCGCAGCCGACCGTGAAAATTCCCTCGTCCTCGGAATCCAGATTGATCATGCGGCGTCCCTTGAGCTCAGAGACATCCAGAACGTTTGCACCGAGAAGGCCGACCTCCTCGTTCACCGTGAACACGCACTCCAGCGGAGGATGCGGAATGGTGTCATCCTCCAGAAGCGCCAGCATCATGGCGACCGCAATGCCGTCATCGCCGCCGAGCGTGGTTCCCTCCGCATAGAGGGTATCTCCGTCCCGTTTCAGCTGAATGTGCTGCTTCAGAAGATCCAGAGGGCAGTCATCGGTTTTCTCCAGAACCATGTCGATGTGGCCCTGCAGAATGACCGGGCGGTCACTGGCCGCTCCCTTCGTTGCATCCTTCCAGATGATGACATTGCCCGCCTCATCCTGCGTGTGCTTCAGCTTCTTCTCTCTGGCGTAGGACACCAGCCAGTCGCTTAACTCCTGTACGTGAAAGGATCCGTGCGGAATTCAAAAAAATGCAGAACCAGCTTCGGCTGTGCGTCGCCGCAGATTTCGTTGCGAATCATCGAATCATCCATGTTGTGTCTTCCTTTCTCCTATTTCTCATGTCCGGATGCAGACGCCGTTCTCGCGAAGGTACTGCTTTACCCCGGAAATCTCCAGCTCCCTGAAGTGAAACAGCGACGCCGCCAGAGCTGCGTCCGCGCCTCCCTCCGTCAGAGCCTCCAGGAAATGCTCCTTCGTTCCCGCTCCGCCGGAAGCGACCACGGGAATTCCGACTGCCTCCGAGACCATCCGGGTCAGCGGAATGTCATAACCCGCCTTAGTTCCGTCGCAGTCCATGCTCGTAAGAAGAATCTCTCCCGCTCCGAGCGCCTCTGCCTTCTTCGCCCAGGAAACGGCATCCATTCCGGTATCCACCCGTCCGCCCGCCGCATAGACGGTCCAGCCGTCCTCCGGCTCCCAGGGCCTTTTCTCCGGAACGCGCCTTCTTGCATCAATGGCGACCGTGATGCACTGACTGCCGAATTTCTCCGCGCCCTCCGTAATGAGGTCCGGGCGCCGGATCGCCGCCGAATTGACCGAAATCTTGTCCGCTCCCTCGCGGAGAATCGCCTTCATGTCCTCTGTCGTCCGGATTCCTCCGCCAACCGTAAACGGAATGAACACCCGCTCTGCCACGCGCCGCACCATCTCTGTCACGGTACTCCTCGCGTCACTCGTCGCCGTGATGTCCAGAAAGACAAGCTCATCCGCGCCGGCTGCGGAGTAGGCTTCTCCCGCCTCCACCGGATCTCCGGCATCCCGGAGCTGCACGAAATTGACGCCCTTGACCACCCTGCCGTCCTTGACATCCAGACAGGGGATGATTCTCTTTGCCAGCATCTCACCGCACCTCCAGGAAGTTCTTCAGAATCCGCATGCCCACCTTCTCCGATTTCTCCGGATGAAACTGGCAGGCAAAGATATTCCCCTTCTCCACGCTTGCATCGAAGGAAACGCCGTAATCCGACCGCGCCTTTACCATCGAGGCATCCGCGGCCTGCAGATAATAAGAATGCACGTAATAGACATAGGAGCCCTCCGGAACACCGTCAAAAAGCCGTCCCCTCTCTGACACAGAAGGGTCCGGATAGGAAAGCGCGTTCCAGCCGATCTCCGGTACCTTCAGGTGAGCCCCGGGAAAGCCGTTCTCCCTCCGAAAGACATCCGGACATTCCGCAGGAAAACGAACCACCCTTCCGGGCAGAATGGAAAGCCCGGTTACCCCGGGACTTTCTTCACTCTCCTCGAACAGGATCTGAAGTCCCAGACAGATTCCGAGAAACGGGACGCCGCTCTCACAGACCTTCCGGATCACCGTCTCCAGTCCTCTCTCCCGGATGCAGGCCATGGCATCGCCGAAGGCCCCGACTCCTGGAAGAATCACGTGATCCGCGGCCAGAATCTCTCCGGGATCACTCGTCAGAAGAGCCTTCTCTCCCAATGCCTTCATGGCATTCTCCACGCTCCGGATGTTGCCCGCTCCGTAATCAATGACCGCAGTACTCATTTGTTCTCCAGTTCGAACCAGAACTCCACGCCGTTGTCATAATTGCAGACGCCGTAGTCCTGATGAATCAGCTCCATAATCGCCTTGACAATGGAAAGTCCGACGCCGGACCCTCCGTATGCCCTTGTTCTCGCCTTGTCTACTTTATAGAATTTCTCCCAGATTCTCGGAATGGATTCCTCCGGAATCGGGGCACCGGTATTAAATACACCGATCCGGACTTTATTTTCCTGTTGTTTAAATCGTATGTCAATGATTTTCTCACCGTCGCAGTGATTCACTGCATTGGTAAAGTAATTCTGGAACACTTCCTCCGCATAGAACTGATCCGCCCAGACATAAATCGGCCCGCTGCTTTCCACCTTCACCTGAATCCCGCGCTCCTTCGCAAGAAGGCCGCCGGTCCGGATGTAGTTGCGCACCAGTTCCGTGATGTCGAAGTTCTCATAATTCAGCTCGTTGTTCTGCCCGAATTCCAGATGCGTCAGCGACAGGAACTGCTGAACCATGTGGTTCATCTTGCCGGCCTCGTCCACGATGACGCCGCAGTAATAATCGCGGTCCTTCGGATCATCCGCCATTCCGTCCTGAAGTCCCTCCGCGTAGCCCTGGATGAGCGCAATCGGCGTTTTCAGCTCATGCGTCACA
>DAIMKA010000010.1:9805-13743 GCA_036721955.1 Lachnospiraceae bacterium
ATGTCCTGCTGGAGTCTGGCATTGGCGTTTTTCAGCTCGGAGATGGTCTCTTCCAGCGTCTCCGAGAGGTCATTCATGTTCTCGCCGAGAATCTGGATTTCGTTCCTGTCATTGCCTTCGTATTTTGCCGAGAAATCAAGCTTTCTCATTTTCCGGGAGAGCTCGGTCATCTGAAGGATCGGACGGGTGATCCTCCTGGAGAGGAGCATCGCGACGAAAAGTCCCAGAAGGATGACGCTCCCGCCCACGAGGAGAATGAAACGGTTGGCGATCATCGCGTTCGCACGGATCGAATCCATCGCGGTGCGCAGAAGGTAATACGACCCGTTGGAGAGCATTCCCCACCGCTCCATGTACTGCGTGCCGGTCCCCTTGTCGAGGACGATCTGCACGCGGGTGCTGTCCTCTTCCTGCAGGCGTTTCACGATGTAGTAGTCCGGCGCATGCCGGTCTTCCTGCCAGCTCGCAACCTTGTGCTCGTCAAAATCCTCCGGCAGCTCGTTCGTCGTCTCCAGAATGTTGTCCCACATCCGGTTCATCATGATGTTCACATCCGCCGCCACGACACGCACCGTCTTGGACTCTTCATCCATCACGAGGATGCTGATGTTGTTCCTATTGGCGATCTGGGTGAGTTCGTTGCCGAATGCGATGGATTCGATGGAGTTGGACGCCGCCGCCTCGTTCAGACGCTCATAGGTGTTCTCCAGGGTGTCCTGCTTCTCGCTGTTGTAGTAGCGCTCCAGAAACGCATTGTTCGCAAGGAACATCGCGGCGACGGCTCCTGCCATCAGGGCGAAGAAGAGAACGGCGAATTCCATCTGCAGAGAGCGGAATTTCCGCTCCTTTTTCCCCGGCAGGGTCCGTTTCCGGAAGATGCTCTTTTTCGCCGGAGCTGCTGTTTCACTGTGCTCTTCCATCGGAATCCTCCGGACTGAACTTATAGCCAAGTCCCCAGATGGTCTTGATCAGCTCACCCTTTGCGCCCATCTTGCTGCGGAGCTTCTTGACATGCGTGTCGATGGTCCGCGCGTCGCCGTAATAATCATAGTTCCAGACATGATTCAGGATCTGCTCCCGGGAAAGAGCTCTTCCGCTGTTCTCCAGGAAATAAGTGAGAAGCTCGAATTCCTTGGCCGACAGGTCAATCGGCTTTCCGTCCACTGTCACCTGATGGGCCGCCTGGTCAATGACAATGCCGCTGCTCTCGATCTTCTCGTCTTTCTTTCCGCGGCCGTCACGACCGAGAAGCGCCTCCACGCGTGCCACCAGAATTTTCGGACTGAAGGGCTTTCTCACATAGTCGTTCACGCCAAGGTCAAAGCCCTGCAGCTCATCCTGCTCCTCGGATCTGGCCGTCAGCATGATGATCGGAACCTCCGAGGTCTTGCGGATCTGCCGCGTCACCCCGTAGCCGTCCAGCCCCGGCATCATGACATCCAGGATCAGGAGCGCGATGTCCGGCTCCCTCTCAAACACATCCAGCGCCTCAAGGCCGTCTCCTGCCTCCAGCACCTCATACCCTGCGCGAACCAGAAAATCGTGCACGAGCTTGCGCATTCTTTCTTCATCATCCACTACAAGAATTTTCTGCATGATCTGTCTGTACCTCCTGCAACGGTGCTTTCTGCCGTTTTCCCTATCGTAAATGATAAGTGTGAAAAACCTGTGTCCTTACAATGGTTCTGCGCCGGGCAGCTGCCTGTTTTCTTATTTCACCGCAGTCAGAACCACGACGCTGCGCCCTGCCAGTCCGCACCGGTCTCCCGAAACCCGCACCGGCTCTTCGCTGTACCAGTTCCGCACATTGCACGCCGCCGTATCAATGCAGATTCCCCAGGAAAGGCCCTCCGGAAGCCGGGGAAGCCGCACGGAAATTCCCTCCCAGTAGGGATTGATCATCAGATAGACAAGGTCGTCTGCATTCTTCTCCGGATCAAAGCCCGCGTACATCACGCCAAGTGTCCGGGTCTGCGCATTGATCTGCGTAAAATCAGGATCTCCTCCGTTCACGGAGATGTCCGGAAAGCCGCTGCGGGCGGGGTCCAGCTTCCGGCTGATGCACCGGTGCTTTTTCCGGAATGCGATCACCGATTTATAGAATTCAAAGTAATCCCGGTTCTTCTGAAGAAGCTTCCAGTCCAGCCAGGAAATTTCATTGTCCTGACAGTACCCGTTGTTGTTGCCGAACTGCGTATTGCCGAATTCGTCTCCGGCGAGTATCATCGGCGTTCCACGGCTGCACATCAGCGTCGTGATCGCATTGCGCATCATCTGGAAGCGAAGCGCCAGGATTCCCGGATCCTGCGTCTCTCCCTCCGCCCCGCAGTTCCAGGAGCGGTTGTCATTCGAGCCGTCCGAATTCTCCCAGCCGTTGGCCTCGTTGTGCTTGCTGTTGTACGAATACAGATCATACAGCGTGAATCCGTCGTGGCAGGTCAGAAAGTTCACGGAGCTCGTGTACCCCATGTAAACGCCGTAGTACAGGTCCGTGGAGCCGGTGATCCGGTGACAGGCCTCCGGCGCGTTCCAGTAATTTCCCTTCAGGAAATCACGGATGCAGTCGCGGTATTTGCCGTTCCACTCCGCCCAGCGGTTGTACGCGGGGAAGGAGCCGACCTGATACATTCCGCCGGCATCCCACGCCTCGGCGATCAGCTTGACATTGCCGAGGATCGGATCGAACGCAAGCTTCTGAAGAAGCGGCGGATCCTGCATCGGCGTGCCGTCCGCGGCGCGTCCCAGGATGCTCGCGAGGTCGAACCGGAATCCGTCCACGTGGTAGTTCGTCACCCAGTAGCGCAGGCACTCCACGATGAAGCTCTGCACAATCGGATGGTTGCAGTTCATCGTATTGCCGCAGCCGGAGAAATTATAGTAGCGGGCATCCGGCGTCAGCATGTAGTAAATGTTGTTGTCCATGCCCTTGAAGGAAATGAACGGGCCGCCCTCTCCGCCCTCCGCAGTGTGATTGAATACCACGTCCAGAATGACCTCGATGCCGTTCTGCTTCAGAAGCTGGATCATCTCCTTCAGCTCGCGGCCCTCCCGGTTGTATTCCGCGGAAGCCGCATAGCTCGTGTTCGGTGCGAAAAACGCGACCGTATTGTATCCCCAGTACTCGTAGAGGCGTTTGCCCTCATAGGTATGTCCGTTTGCCACTTCATCGAATTCGAAAATCGGCATCAGCTCCACCGCCGTGACGCCCAGCTCCTTCAGGTACGGAATTTTCTCAATGATGCCGGCGAACGTTCCCGGATAGGTGACCCCGCTGGAGGGGTCCTTCGTGAATCCCCGCACATGCATTTCGTAGATGACGGAGTCCTCCATCTTCGTATTCGGAAAGAGCGAGGTATCCCAGACGAAATTGTTCTTCACGACGCGGGCATGATAGGCCCCCGACATGCTCTTCTCCTCGCCCCACTTGCGCTGTCCGACCACAGCTCTCGCATAAGGATCCAGGAGCTCCCGGTTCTTGTCAAACAGAAGGCCCTTCTCCGGCTTCCACGGTCCGTCAATCCGGTAGCTGTACTCGAAGTCCTCCACGTTCAGTCCGAAAATGATGATGGACCACACCTTGCCGATCCGGTAACTATCCGGAATCGGAATGACTGCAAACGGAACCTTTCCCTTCCGGTGATACAACAGGAGCTCACAGGCCGTTCCTCCCAGAGACGAGATCGTAAAGCTCACACCGCCCGGAATTTCATTGGCTCCGTTCTCATTATAAATTCCCGGCCGCACCTTGTAGCCTGCAATTTCATCCGTCGGCTTCCATGACGTCATTGCCGCATCGCCGAGGGAACGGTATTTTTCGTCCAGAAGCTCCCGGTCCTCTCCTTCCAGCTTCTCCGCCTTGGATCTGGCAATCAGCTCCTGCACCGCATCGTTTAATTTCATTTGATTTCTGTCCTTTGTTCTGAAATTACATACCTGAT
>DAIMKA010000010.1:13753-22149 GCA_036721955.1 Lachnospiraceae bacterium
CTCACCGGTTGAAATGCGACCTGCGAAAAAGAGCCATGTCCCATATGGGACATGGCTCTTCTGAAAACGACTGAAAAACAGCGTCAATGTAATTATGCCGGATATGCGCCGTTTTTGGTGTCGGCCTTGGTCAGATCCACACCGGTCTTCTGCGCGGTTCTCCACTTGAAGAACTCCGTAGCAACCTGCGGGAACGAAGCGTAGGACAGAACATCCTCTTCGCTCTCTGCGCCGTGCTCTCTTGCTTCTTTCTCGAAACGATCCATGGAAGCAGGGATGAGGTCTGCAGGTCTGCAGGTGATTCTCTCCTCGTCGCCGATGATCTTCTTGACGATTTCGGGATCCATCGGCTTGATGGTCTGGCCGTACTTGCCGCGGACAAGATCCTTGGTCTGCTCGGTGCACATCTTGTAGCGCTCGCCCATCAGAACGTTCATGACAGCCTGTGTGCCGACGATCTGAGAGGAAGGCGTAACAAGCGGCGGCTCGCCGAGGTCCTTACGTACGCGCGGAACCTCTTCCAGAACCTCATTCAGCTTGTCGGACTTGCCCTGCTCAGCCAGTTGCTTGATCATGTTGGAAAGCATGCCGCCGGGTACCTGATACAGCATGGTGCGGATGTTGACGCCCAGAACCTTGGTGCTCATCAGGCCGCTCTTGATGCACTCCTCACGATAAGGTGTGAAGTAATCGGAAATCTCCTTCAGAAGCTTCTGATCCAGTCCGGTGTCATAAGGAGTTCCGCGGAACGCCTCAACCATAACATCGGTGGAAGGCTGGGAAGTACCCAGTGCGAAAGGAGTGGTTGCGCAGTCGATGATGTCAACGCCTGCCTCTGCTGCCTTCAGATAAGTCATGGAAGCAACACCGGAGGTGTAGTGCGTGTGCAGGTCAATCGGAAGGGAGGAGCCCTTCTTCAGTGCGGTGATCAGATCATATGCCTCGAACGGACGAAGCAGACCGGACATATCCTTGATGCAGATGGAATCTGCGCCCATCTCCTCGATCTGGCGTGCGATGTTCTCCCAGTACTCAAGGGTATAAGCATCACCAAGGGTATAAACCAGAGCGATCTGTGCGTGTGCACCGGCTTCCTTCGTTGCCTTGACAGCGGTCTTCAGGTTGCGAAGGTCGTTCAGGCAGTCGAAGATACGGATGCGGTCGATACCGTTCTCAACCGACTTCTTGACGAAACGGTCAACGACATCGTCTGCATAATGGGAATATCCGAGGATATTCTGGCCGCGCAGCAGCATCTGTGTAGGGGTGTTCTTGAAGTGGCTCTTCAGAACACGAAGTCTCTCCCACGGATCCTCATGAAGGAAACGAAGGCAGGAATCGAAGGTAGCGCCGCCCCAGCACTCGACTGCGGCATAGCCAACCTTGTCCATCGTGTCAACGATGGGAAGCATCTCTTCAATGGGCATTCTGGTTGCGATCAGTGACTGACCGGCATCACGCAGAACGGTCTCCATAATCTTTACTTTTGCCATTGTAATCTCCTTTTTCATCTCAGCACCGGCTCCGCAGAGGTTCTCCGCGAAGCCCGGTACCGTTGTTCATCAGATTCCGAATACCGCCATGAATACGCCGGCAACGACTGCAGTACCGATAACACCTGCAACGTTGGGGCCCATGGCGTGCATCAGCAGGAAGTTGGCAGGATCTTCCTTCGCACCTTCCTTCTGCGAAACACGGGCAGCCATCGGAACCGCGGATACGCCGGCGGAACCGATCAGAGGATTGATCTTGCCGTGTGTGACAACCTTCATCAGCTGGCCGAAGATGACGCCTGCCGCAGTACCGAACGCGAATGCGATCAGTCCGAGAGCGACAATCTTCAGGGTCGTGACGTTCAGGAACGCCTCAGCAGAGGTCGTTGCACCGACGGAGGTACCCAGCAGAATAACAACGATGTACATCATCGCGTTGGATGCGGTCTCCTGGAGCTGACGAACCACACCGCACTCGCGGAAGAGGTTGCCCAGCATCAGCATACCGATCAGAGGAGCGGTCGTCGGAAGGAGCATGCAGACCACGATGGTAACCACGATGGGGAAGAGGATCTTCTCCAGCTTGGAAACCGGGCGGAGCTGCTCCATGCGGATCTGACGGTCCTTCTTGCTGGTAAGCAGACGCATGATCGGAGGCTGAATGATCGGAACCAGAGACATATAGGAATATGCCGCTACCGCGATGGGTCCCATCAGTTCCGTCTGTCCCAGCTTGGAGCAGAGGAAAATGGAGGTCGGGCCGTCTGCACCGCCGATGATGGAGATGGCAGCGGCAGCCTTTCCGTTGAAGCCCAGAGCAATGGCTCCGAAATATGCTGCGAAGATACCGAACTGAGCAGCTGCTCCCAGAAGGAAGCTCTTCGGATTGGCAATCAGAGGACCGAAGTCCGTCATCGCGCCGACACCCATGAAGATCAGGGACGGAAGGATTGCCCATTCATCCAGAATGTAGAAGTAGTACAGAAGTCCGCCGTTCGCCGTCTCGGTAGGAGCGGCAATGATATCCGGATAGATATTTACCAGCAGCATACCGAACGCAATCGGTACAAGGAGCAGAGGCTCGAAATCATGGGCGATTGCGAGGTACAGGAATACGCACGCAACAGCGATCATGAGGACATTGCCCCAGCTCAGATTCATGAAGGCGGTCTGATGGATTAAGTTTGTTAATGTTCTTGCAATATATTCCATAACTGATTAAGACCTCCTAACGTAAGCTATTGTGTAGCTTCAAGCTCGTTTGAAATGTGCTTCCGCAATAACTTAGTTCAGAGTAGCCAGTACAGCGCCTGCCTCAACAGCATCGCCGACTGCACAGTCGATGGATGCAACGGTTCCGTCCTGAGGAGCAACCATCGGGATCTCCATCTTCATTGCCTCAACGATTACGACGGCATCGCCCTTCTTGACTGCTGCGCCAACCTGCTTCTCGATCTTGAAGACCTTTCCTGCTGCGCCGGCTTCAATCTTCACAGCGCCTGCGCCTGCGGAAGCTGCCTTCGGTGCCGGAGCTGCTGCGGGTGCTGCAGCCTTGGGAGCTGCTGCCTTCGGTGCTGCAGGAGCTGCGGATGCGGTAGCGCCGGTCTCTTCTACGGTTACATCATAAGCTGTGCCATTGACAGTAATGGTATAGTTTTTCATCTCAAATTACCTCCGATTAGAATTTTCTGCGTGCCTTGCGGATGGAACGTACTACAAATCCGTCCGTTGTCGTCTGTCCCTCGCTTGCTGCGACAGCAGCAGCGATGACAGCAATCAGTTCGTTGTCATCTGTGACTTCTTCCGTAACTGCCGGTGCAGCCGCAGGTGCGGGAGCCGGAGCCTCTGCCGCCTTGATGGCTGCAGCCTTCTTTTTCTTTTTGTCCTGAGCCTTTCCGATGAATGCAAAGCAGGAAATGATCAGGCACAGAAGAATCAGAATGACAAAAGTGGTTCCCATACCCAGAATCGTATTCAGGCCTGCCTGCTCCATCAGCTCTCCGAGCGTGTAACGGACGTTGGTCGCTACGTTCGAAGGAGCCCCGGTATCCTTGGCAACCGTGATGACGACATCTGCATCGTGGCTCGTGCCGTCAATGCCGATGTTGATCAGGTAGTTGCCGTCAGAATCCAGTACCACCTGCTCGTTGTCGAAGCCCTGGATCTCTCCGATGTCCTCAATGGAATTCTCGTAGGAATCCAGTGCCGGTCCGAATACCGCGTCCTCGCTGTACTGATCGGTACCGCCCTGGCGGACAATGGAATCCATGCTGTTGACAAGCTGCTCGCCATAGGCAATCACGGAATCGGAAGATGCATCGGCGACCGGTGTGCCGCTCAGCGTGTTGGCCTTGGCCGCTCCGCAGGCGGTAAGAGCAAAGACACAGGTGATGACTGCGAAAATGGAAACTAATTTCTTCATCGTATACGTGTCTCCTCTCAATTAAACGGTCAAATGCTTCTTGGCAGGAAGATCCTCTCTCTTGGTATAGAGCATTTCCAGTGCGCCGATCAGATACTTGCGCAGGTCAGCAGGCTCAACGATCTGGTCCACATAGCCGTGAGCAGCTGCGCTGTCAATGCTGTTCTGAAGCTCATTGTACTCCTGAGCCGTCTTCGTAACCTCAGCGGAATCCTTGCCGGCGGCAATGATCTTTGCTGCAAGATTTCCGTCCATCATGCCGATCCGTGCATCCGGAAGAGCCATGGTGATGTCTGCGCCAAGAGCCTTGGAATTCATAACGGTGTATGCGCTGCCGAATGCATCGCCGACCACAACGTTCACCTTCGGAACCGTTGCACCGGCAAAAGCAGCCGCAAGCTTTGCAGCGTTCTTCGCGATCTTCTTCTCTGCGCACTCGCAGGTGCAGAAGCCGCTGACATTGGTCAGGGTGACCACCGGAATCTCAAATGCGTCGCAGAAGTTGACGAAGTCAGCAGCCTTCTCGGTTCCTGCGACAGTAAGAACCGGCTTGAACTCCTCTGCCTTCTCGCCCTTCTCATCGTAGGAAGCGGTGCGGTTTGCCACAACGCCGACGGTCTCGCCGTTGAGCTTGATGAAGCCGGTTGCCATTTCCTTCGCGTAGTCTGCCTTGGTCTCGACGAAGAGATTGCCGTCGCTCAGATCTGCGGCTGCAACGGCCGGATCCGCGATGCCTGCAGCTACATTTGCGCTGGCACGGTTGAGATCGTCCTCACACTCTCCGGCTGCCTCATCCTCATTGTTGGAAGGAAGGATGGATACCAGTGCACGGATCTTCGCAAGAACCTCTTCCTCCGTTCCATGTGCATCCACTGCGCCTGCCTCAGCCTTGAATGCTGCTGCAGCCGTGTCCTTCTTGTCCTCGGAATTGCCTGCCAGTGCGTTCGGGCTGTTGACGAAAAGCTTCGCGTCATCTGCCATGAACGCAAAATCCGCCATGCCTGCCGCAACAGCGAGTCCGCCGCCGCAATTGCCGAATACTGCTGCGATCTGCGGAATCACGCCGGATGCCTCCGCTTCCTTCGCATAGATGGATGCGAATGCGTTCAGCGCATCCGTACCTTCCTGAAGACGAAGTCCCGCGGAATCCAGGAGTCCGATGATCGGAGCGCCTGTCTTGAGTGCAAGATCATACAGTCCGGTGATCTTCTTTGCATGCATCTCACCGATGGATCCGCCCAGCACAGTGGAATCCTGGCTGTAGACGAATACGAGGCTGCCATCAATGGTGCCGTAGCCGGTGATAACGCCGTCAGACGGAGTCTGCTCGGGCTTTACATTGAAATTGGTGGATCTCGCAGTTACGAGAGCACCGACTTCAACAAAGCTGTTATCATCGAGTAAGGCATTGATTCTCTCACTCGCTTTTGAAGAACTGCTCATACTTTGAACCTCCATGTGATTTATGTCGTTGAAACGCAGACCGTCCCATCCCCTTGCAGGCATAAACCGGCCCACGTTACTGCGCTAGTTGGTATTGTAACATAAGGATTTGCAAAAACGAACAGCAAATGTGAAAATTTTGACGAACCCTTTACAAAAAAAGAGCTGCCGGAGCACTTCCCTGAGTAACGTCAGGTTCATGTTCCGGCAGCTTTTCCGCCGTCCCATAAGGACTGTTCTGCATGAAGAATCCGGAAGAGGCGGAAACCGGATCAGATTCCGAGGCGGTCATCCACCTCCGCCTCGGCCTCTTCCTTGAATTCCTCCACCTGCACGGTGTTGACGGACGGCAGCTCCGCCAGATTTTTCACGCCGAACGAGCGAAGGAACTGCTCCGTCGTTCCGAACAGGATCGGGCGCCCCGGCGCATCCTTTCTCCCGAGCTCCTTGATGAGATCGTATTCCAGGAGCTTGTTGATCGCGTAGTCGCAGGAAACGCCGCGGATCCCCTCCACCTCCACCTTCGTGATCGGCTGCTTGTAGGCGACGATGGAGAGCGTCTCGATGACGGAATCGGACAGGGTCATCTTCTTCGGAACCTTCGCGATCCGGATCAGATTCTCGTACTGCTCCGGCTTCGTTGACATCTGCACCGCATCGTCAAACTGCTGGATCATGATTCCGCGCGAAGGGGCGTCGTACCGCTTTTTCAGTTTGGCAAGCATTTTGCGGACTCTCGCCGCACTGACGTCCAGTGCCTTTGCAATGGCGCCAATCTCCACCGATTCTCCCATTGTAAAAAGAATTGCCTCGATGGCCGCCATCAGCTTCTCGTCGGTCTGACTGCCTTCCGCCTTTTTTTCCGCCGCATCCTCTTCGGCGGAAGCCTCCCGAGATGCCTCGTCCGCCTCCCCGGCGTTCTTTCTCCCGGCAGCCTCCTCCGCCGCGCTTTTCTCCTCAGCAGGAGCTTCCGGTGAGGTTTTATTTTCTTCCGGAACGGATCTTTGTGTTTCTTCTCTATATTCTTCTCTGATTTCTTCTTCCATTCGATCTGTCCTCTGCCCGGCCGCATGCGGAACCGTTCTATCTTACTTTACGAAAACTCCCCGGTCAGCTCGGAATCCGCCGAAATGTCCTTTGTCACATGAATGGAAATATTACCGAACAGCTCTTCCTGTTCGATCTCGATATTTCCGGTCTTCATCAGCTCCAGCACCACCAGAAACGTGACAATCACCTCGTCCCTCGATCCCTGCTCCTCAAGGAGCGTGCGGAAATCCGTGTCGCGGTGCGTGTTCAGATATGCCTTGATATACAGCTCCTTGGCCGTCAGATCGACCTCTTCCTTCTCAATCCGCCCGAACTGGGATCGCACCGGGTCCACACGGTACTTCTGGCGCTTCAGAATATCCTGAAAAATATCATTCAGCTTTGCCAGGGTCGTATCCCCGATCAGCTCTTCATAATTCACCGGGGGGACGTAGCTCCGGACCTCTTTGGGAAGGTTCTTCTTGCGGTACAGGGTCTGCTCCGCGTTTTCGGACATGTCGCGCAGCTCGGCGGACATGTATTTGTACATCTTGTACTCCAGGAGCTTCTGCACGAGTTCTGCCCGGGGATCTTCCTCCTCCCCTTCTTCGTCCACTTCCTTCGGAAGGAGCATCCGGCACTTGATGTCCAGAAGCGTTGCCGCCATCACAAGGAACTCGCTCATGACATCCATGTCCTCTTCTTCCATCCGCCGGACATATTCCATGTACTGATCCGTGATCTCCGCGATGGGGATGTCGTAGATATCCACTTTATTCTTGTCAATGAGATGAAGCAGAAGGTCCAGCGGGCCCTCGAACTTCTCCAGCTTAAATTCCAGTTCCATTTTCCCTTATTTTCAAAAAGCGTCAGTCACACCCGTCCAGTTCAACCACAGAGATTTCTCCCGGATTCATCAGGCGAAGATGAAGGGAATGCGTCCCGGTCCCGCAGCTGAGAATCATGGAAGCCTTCGAGCCGTCCTCTTTTCTTGCATGGTACTCTCCCCCTGTGTATTCCGGGAAGAAATGCCAGTCCGGTGAGAGAAGTCCCGGCCCGTCCGTTCCAAGCCGCACAATCCCCCCGTGAACATGGCCGGACAGCACAAGGTCCGCGCCCCACGCCGCATACACCGGGAAAAACTTCGGGTTGTGCGCCAACACCACACAGAACCGGTCCGGATCCGGTTTCCCGATTTTCTCTTCCACCTGCTCCCTGCAAAGATGGTACGGCCAGAGCTTCCGATAGGTTTCCGTGTCAAGGTCCAGGCCGTACAGGCGGATTCCGGTATCTGAAGCCTCCTCTTTTGCCGGAAGATCCGCAAACCGGTTGTGCAGACGGCATACTCCGAGATTCTCCATCGCCTGATCATACCCCAGATACTGCCGGAGATACCGTCCCTCATGGCGTCCGGAGGCAAGCTGTGCTTCGTGATTTCCCTCCGCAAGATAGACCGGAAATTCCCTCGCAAGTTCTTCCGCCAGATCCAGCGAAACCTCCATCCAGCCGGGACGGTCCAGGGAAGCCTCCCTTGCGACGATCATATCTCCGCCGATCACGACGGCATCCGGCTGAATACTACGGACAGCGCGGAGAATCGGCCCGTTTGGTCCGTCCGGGTCATTCCGTTTCCCATACGTCTGACTGTGCAGATCCGTGAGGAACACCATCGTCGTCTTCCTCCGGATCTTCGGAGAGGAAATCCGATATCTGCGGATGACAAAGCGATGTCCGTCCCGCCAGGCTGCCGCAAAGCCCGCGGCAAGAAGCGCTCCCGCAGCGCCCGCCAGTACCGCATCCTTTTTCTTCATGTGCACTCCTTCCTCTCTGTCATGCATGAGCCAGTATAGTGTACCACACCGCGTTCTCTGCCGCCACAGAGCCCTTCCGGGCAGGCGCTGCCGCAAAAAGTCTCCCGGGCTGCATCCCGTCCCATGCAGCGCCCGTCAGAATCCCCTTAGAGACGGATATCCCCGCAACAGCCGCAGGACCACCCCCCCCTTGAAAAC
>DAIMKA010000011.1:0-19232 GCA_036721955.1 Lachnospiraceae bacterium
AGAAGAGCACAACCGGTCGACAGCCGATGGACAAAAGGCTGCAGGATTTCAGCAGGCGTCGATATTTGCAAGTACACGCCAGACAAAAGTTTTCAGTGACTCTCCCGGAAGAACAGTCTTCCGGGAGAGTTTGGGGAAAAGAGGAAACGTGAAAATGGGAAATTACGTCATTACCATCGCAAGAGGATATGGAAGCGGCGGAAAACAGATTGCTCTGAAGCTCGCAAAGGAACTTGGGATTGAGTGCTATGAGCACCGCATCCTTGCGCTTGCCTCGGAATACAGCAACATTGACGGGGAGCGGTTGATTGAGAATGACGAGAAACTGAGTGGATCCCTGATGAAAAATCAGCTGGAACGCGCAGCAACAGAACTTGGTCTCCGTCCGATGACAAGTATTATCGTCGGGAAATGTGCGGATGATATTCTGAAGGGACGCCCCAATGTTCTTAACCTGTATATTGAAGCTCCAAGAGCTTTCTGCCGTGAGCGTATTATGAGAAGACAGCAGGTAGATGCAGAAGAAGCGGACCGGCTGATCACGTCGACGGATCGTTACCGCGCGGACTATTATAAGTTTTATACCGGAGGGAAGGAATGGACGAATCCCACCAATTACGATATTGTGATCAATAGTGAACGCATGAGCTTTGATGGGATTACAAGGCTGATCCGTGCTCTTCTGGAAATTCGTGGTGTTATTTCGGAATGAGCGAAGACGCGGTTTTATTTGATTCGGATGCGGCTCTTCAAACCTGTGAGAGCTGCTTTATATATAGGTATGGGAGGAAGAATCGGCGATGTGTAAGACTCTGAATGTGGAGTATATTGACCAGTCAGTGCGCTGGCCGACCGGGTGCGAGAGCGTTTCGACGGTGATGGCTCTTCGGTATCTGGGTCTGCCGATCACGGTTGACGAATTCATTGAAAAGGATCTGGCATGCCGGGATCTTCATGAGGAAAATGGTGTTCTGTACGGACCGGACCCCAACAGGTACTTCATCGGAGATCCGCATACCAATGATGACGGATCCTATGGCTGCTATGCGGGGGCCATTGTGGATGCGATCAAGAGGACCAGGAAGAGATATCCGGATTTCGGCTGGGAACCGGTCAATCTGACCGGTCTGGATGTGGAAATGCTTGCGGAAAAATATGTACAGAGAGGAATTCCTGTTATTTTCTGGGCCACGATGGACATGCAGCCCAGCAGTTATTACGGAGAGTGGATCCTGGAAGACAGTGGGAAGAAGCTGATCTGGAAATCCAGAGAGCACTGCCTTCTCCTGACTGGTTATGACAAGGAAAGCTATATTTTTCATGATCCGTGGAAAAATAACGGCATTGTTCATCATCCGAAGAAACTGGTGGAAGAACGGCATGCAGAAATGTTTTCCATGGCGGTGACGTTTCATTAGTATTGCAACTGTTCCGCATCTGCGACCGGATGCATTGAAAATTTCCGTAAGGAAATTCGAGATGTGAGGAACATTCGGATGAAAGAGCGAAACGGCGATCCTGCATCGAAGAATTGAGACGGGAAGGGGCTTGCATGAAAAAGGCTTACATTGACCTGCATCTGCATCTGGACGGGGCCATCACAGCGCCCATTGCAATGGAACTCGCGGGGGAGCAGGGAATTTCTCTGCCTGCCGGGACGCAGGAAGAGCTGGAGAAGCTGATTTCCGTTCCGAAGGAATGCGGGAGCCTGAATGATTTTCTGAAGTGCTTTGAACTGCCGCTGTCGCTCCTTCAGACCAGAGAGGGAATTCGGAGAGCTGTCCGGCTGGTTTTGGAGGAGCAGCAGAGGGAAGGCGTGATTTATGCGGAAATCCGTTTCTCACCGCAGCTGCATACGAGGAAGGGCCTGTCGCAGGAAGAGGTCCTCCGGGCGGCCCTGGAGGGACTGCAGGATGCTCCGATTCCGGCGAATCTCATTCTGGCCTGCATGCGCGGAGCAGATAATCAGGACGAAAACGAAGAAAATCTGGAGCTTGCGCGGAGATTTCTTACGAAGGACGGAGGTGTGACTGCAGTGGATCTTGCCGGTGCGGAAGCACTGTTTCCAACAAGGGATTACATGGAACTGTTCCGGAAGGCGAAGGTGAACGGCATTCCGATGACCATCCATGCGGGAGAGGCAGACGGAGCAGACAGCGTGCGGGCCGCGATTGCGATGGGAGCAGTGAGAATCGGGCACGGCGTCCGGATCCGGGAGGATCCGGAGGTCCTGGAGGAGATCCGGTCGCGGGGCATTACTCTGGAGATGTGTCCGACCAGCAACCAGTGTACGAAATCCATCGGGAATATGGAGGATTACCCGCTGCTTCCTTATCTGAACAGTGGAATCCGGGTGACCGTGAACACAGATGATCCAGCGATTGAGGGGACAACAATCGGGCAGGAGTTTCAGCGTCTTCGGGAACAGTTCGGGCTGACCGGGGAGCAGGAGCGTGTGCTGCTGCAAAATGCTGCGGAGGCGGCCTTTACGACACAGGAGCGCAGGGAGAAGCTGCGAAGCTCTGTGTGTGAAGCCTTTCGATGAAGCCCGCCGGGAAGCTGCTGCACTGCGTGACGGGGAACAGTCCCTTGACCAGGGCCGGAGATCCATAAGAAGGTCGCAGGCTTTCGTAAAACAATTTGACAATCCGCGCCGGATGCACTAGCATAAGCCGGTACAAAACCCGGGATGCCGGGCGTGGATTTTTGAGAGCAATCTTTTTCGCCACACAGTTTTTGAACGAATGTGTTCAGAGGCTGTGTGGTTTTGTTATGTGAGGAGAAGAAAAAGATCGGAAAACCGGTTACGGATGTGGTCATGGAGCATGGAGACAGGAAGAACCTGCCGGGAGATGCTGTGGGAAAGGAAGAAGAAATGGATCAGAGTTTTATGAAGACAAGGCCGGTGCTGCCGCTGGTGGTGTCCATGTCGATGCCGATGGTGCTGTCGATGCTGGTCAATGCGCTGTACAACATCGTAGACAGCTTTTTTATTGCCAAAATCAGCGAGAATGCCATGACGGCGCTGTCGCTGGTTTTCCCGCTTCAGAACATCATCGGTGCGGTCTGCATCGGTTTCGGGGTCGGTGTCAACGCGGCAGTTGCCTTTTACCTGGGGGCAGAGAGGCAGAAGGACGCGGATGGGGCGGCTTCACTGGGCATCCTCCTGTCGCTGCTGCATGCCGTATTGCTGACCGTCCTCCTTTCTCTTGCGGTCAAGCCGTTTCTTTCCGCATTTACGAAGGACCCGGAGGTGCTGGATTATGGCATCCGCTACGCGAGAATCGTGATTCTGTTCTCGGTCATCAATCAGGTTTCTCTGGTTTATGAGAAGCTGTTCCAGGCAATCGGCAGCATGAAGGTGTCGATGGTCAGCATGATGGCAGGCTGCATCGCCAATATCATTCTGGATCCTCTGATGATCTTCGGAATCGGGCCATTCCCGGCAATGTCCATCGAGGGAGCGGCATATGCGACAATCCTCGGGCAGGCGGTTACGCTTGCCGTCTATCTGGTGCTCTGGATAAGAGGGCATCTCCATCTTCACATTTCCCTGCGGGAAGGATGGAGAGAGCGGCATCTGGCAGGGAGAATTTATAATGTAGGGATTCCGGCTTCCCTGAATCAGGCGCTTCCGTCGGTACTGATTTCCATGCTGAACGGAATTCTGGCGGGGTATTCGCAGACCGGTATTCTGATCCTCGGAATTTATTATAAGCTGCAGACCTTCATCTATCTGACCGCGAACGGGATTGTGCAGGGAATCCGGCCTCTGGTGGCCTACAACTATGGAGCCGGAGAGGAGAAGCGGGTGAGCAGTATTTTCCGGACGGCCTTGTGCATGGCACTTGCCGTGATGGGAATCGGAACCGTGATCTGCGTCTGCGCGCCGGGCTGGTGCATGGGCCTGTTCACGGAGAATCCGGAAACCGTCCGGCAGGGAGCTGTGGCTCTTCGGATCATCAGCGCAGGATTCCTGATTTCCGCAGTATCCGTCACGGCAGCAGGAACCTTGGAAGGACTTGGCAGAGGCGGAGATTCCTTTATCATTTCCCTTCTCCGGTACCTTGTTGTGATTCTTCCTGCGGCGTATGTGCTGAGCGGAATTTTCGGAATGAACGGGGTATGGATGGCTTTCCCCGTAGCGGAATTCATCACGGCGGGGGTATCGGTTCTCCTGTACCGCGCTGTTCGAGGGAAGCTGCGTCATGAGCTTCATCCGCAGAATAGTCACGGGAAAACAAACAAATAGAACTTGAGAAAGAGGATGCTTCGGTGTCCTCTTTTTTTTATAAAAACAGGTGGAGATCGGGAAATCCGACTGAATGAAAACGGAAAATCCGACTGAATGAAAATGAAAAATCCGACTGAATGAAAACATGAAAATTGACTGAATGAAATTGCAAAATCCGACTGAATGAAATGTTATGAGGCAGGTCTGTCAACAATGGCAGACCTGCTTTCTCATAATGACAAAATGTTGGTCGGACGGAGTGGATGGAAAGAAGCGGATTTGCTATAGTGTGCAGGGGGACGAATCAGAGACTTGTCACCCGGCAGGCAGCCTGAGATGGGGCCTGTATTCGAACCGGACGAAGGAACGGTTCCTGTTTTGGGGGAGGGGAAGACAACGGAATATGAAGACGAAAGTACCGCAGAATACATCATGGAGGGAGCTTCTTGCCATGATGATGACGATTGCACTGCCGGTGGCGATGCAGAATCTGCTGTCCACAACGGGCAGCATGGTGGATACGATCATGCTGGGGCGGCTGGGAGAGACCACCGTGGGGGCCGTCGGCCTGTGCGCGCAGTTCACGAGCCTGATGTTCTCCGGATACTGGGGATTCATCGGGGGAGGCATGCTGTTCATCGCCCAGTACTGGGGAGCCGGCAATGAGGACGGCATCCGCAAGTCCTATGGAATCATGCTGGCCTTTGTATCCATCACAGCGGCGGTGGCTACTTATCTTGCCCTCTGCAAGCCGATGTGGGTCATGCAGCTGTACACGAACTCGGAACCGATTCAGAAGATCGGTGTGGAATATCTGCGCCTCGTCGGGATTTCCTATCCGTTCCAGATTCTCGCGGTCGCGATGGCGGCTCTTCTGCGCTCAACGGAGCGGGTGCGGATTCCGCTGGCAGGGGCCATTGCGGCGCTGATCACGAACTGCGTCTGCAACTACATCCTGATTTTCGGCAAACTCGGCTTTCCGGCTCTGGGAGTCCGGGGAGCGGCATGCGGGACGATCCTTTCTTCTATTGTAAATGTGCTCGTCATCGTTGTTACGGCGAGAGTGCGCCATGTGCCGTATCTTCTCGAAATTTCCGGACACTGGAAATGGGACAGCGCACTGCTGAAGGAATTCCTGAAGAAGAGCTTTCCGATTATCATGAATGAGCTCCTGATCGGCGTTGGCAACATGCTGATCAACATCGTGCTGGGACATCAGTCGGAGCAGGCCATTGCGGCGACCGCTGTGTTCCGGACGCTGGAGGGACTGGTCATCGGCTTTTTTGCCGGATTCTCCTCGGCTGCGACGGTTCTGGTCGGCAAAGAAGTGGGCGCCGGGAACCACGAGGAGGCGTTCTCCAGAGGCTGGCGGCTGGTATACAGCTGTCAGGTCATTGTCCTGTGCGTCTGTCTTGCTGTTCTGGCACTGCACGGACCGATCCTTCACGCGATGGGACTGTCCGGAGAATCGTACCGGCTGGCGTTCTGTATGTTCGCCATCTATACCGTTCTGGGAACCATCCGGATGGGCAACTGGGTGCAGAACGACATGTACCGCTCAGCGGGAGATTCGGCCTTCGGCTCCACGCTGGAAATCTGCTTCATGTTCCTTCTGGTGCAGCCGGTCATTCATCTTGCAAACGGACCGCTCGGCTGGCCGTTCCTCGTGGTATTCGCATTGTGCTATGTGGACGAGCCGATCCGCTACATCATCATGCAGATTCATCTGTATTCCATGAAGTGGATCAAGCCGGTCTCCGATGCGGGCCGCAGCACGATTGAGGCCTTCCGGGAAAAATACGGCATCACGGGCCGGAAATGTTAACAAACCGCCAAGGATGACGATTGGTCAGAAATTTTATACAATTTTTATTGCTTTGATTTGGCAAAAGTGCTTATAATGAGCCCCGTCAGGAACAAAGAGTATCTGCATAAGAGGCATGAGAGATTCCGCCAGGGACATCTGTCATGATACCGACAAGCCGCGAGTTTGCGGCAGACAGGCGAAAAGCAATGGGAAAACTGATTCGTACCAATCGTGATATACAGGAAACAGAAACGGATGTCATCCTTTCCGGAAGAGAGCGGGACGGCAGAATTTATGGCGTCATCAAGAGCCTTCGGAAGATGGGAGACTACTCTTCGATCACCGAGCTTCTGAATCCGAACGGCTCCATGGAACTTACGCATCTGGAGCAGTTCGCGGATTATCTTCGGAAGGACCACTATGAGGCTTATGAGGATCTCGTTACGCACGGGTGCCTTCGGGGCGTTGCGTAATCGATCAGATCGCCGCGGAGTCGGAGAGCCGGGAGCCCGGTAAAGAGATGCGGTCAGACCATCCGCCAACAATCGCAGGAGCGGTGACGTCCGGGAAGAAGACGCAGGGAATATGCTGCGTTTGCAGACACGGGAAACGGCGGTCAGGCAGCAGGGAATAAGAGAAATGAGCAGACATCGGGGAGTCTGAGACTCCGGTGTCTGTTTTTACGTTGCGGGAATGATCAATTCGCGTTAAAATATCGTGACTAATTGTTCTGCACGGGCTGATTATGATGAACGGGAAGAAAGAGGAGATTCCTCCGGGACGCCCGGACGTCTGTGCAGCAGTGGCCGAAGAGAAGATCGTGCAGCAGAAAACAGCAGGTTGCCCCGATACCAGGAATGACGGGGCGGAAAAGGCAAGATCGTGACCAGGAAGAAGAACAGCAGAAAACAGCAGAAGCAGAATCGTCAGAAGGCGGAGGCCTACAGGCAGGCGAAGAAGCAGGAGGCAGCCGCAAAGGCAGAAGAGGTCCGTAAGGAGAAGAAGGCGGAGCTCGCCGAGGAGCTGGCGGAAGAGGCAAGAGAAGAGCAGGAAGACATTGCCGCCAACCGGGAGAGCCGAAGGAAAGAAGCGGCGGAGCATGCAAAGGCGGCCGCAAAGGCCGCCGGAGAAAAGGAGCAGGAGGTTTCTGTGCCGAAGAAGCGTGAAGAGGCCGCAATGCAGCATACTCCGGAGACAGATTCTTCGGAAGAACAGGCAGAGAAAAAAGCAGAAAAGCGTGAAGCAAAGCCACAGCGTCTTCAGAAGGAACAGGATCGGACAATTGCAGAGGAGAAGCCTTCAGAGGGCGTAGAGCTCGGCTGGCAGACCGAAAGGGAGCCGGAGGACGAGGGTAACGGCTTTGCCGGAAGGGTGAAGAGCCTCTGGAAGAAGTTCCTCGGACTGAAGCTCTGGATCCGGATTGTGGCCGTCATTCTGGTCGTTGTCCTTGCTCTCGGCCTTGTCGGCTACGGGTATTTCCACAGCAAGTACCGTCTGATGAAGATCAGTGACGGCAAGTTCTCCAGCACGGAGGTCTCGGCAGAGGGCGATACGCAGGACCAGATGGAGAATGAGGAGCTGCAGTCCCGCGAGATCGAGGAGAAGCAGGCCATTGAGGCAACCGGCGACATCGAGGAAGACAAGTCGGTGTTCAATATTCTGCTGATCGGAACCGATGACCGCACGACGGAATTCAATGACAACGCAAGAGGCGACACCTGCATCCTGCTCTCAATCAACCGGGAGAAGAATGAGGTGCACCTCGTCAGCTTCGAGCGGGCGATCGGCGTGAAGATTCCTTCCGGTGAATATGCCGGACAGTGGGACTGGCTGACGCACATGTTCTGGTATGGCGGACCGTACCTGATGACGCGGGAGATCCGCGAGAACTTCAAGGTGGATGTGACGAAGTACATCCGTGTCAACATCCGGACCTTCATGGAGCTGGTGGACTCGGTCGGCGGCGTGGACATTGACATGACCGAGGCGGAGTGCAACAACATCAACCATCCGGAAGGCACCTTCACGGCAGGCAACATCAAGGGCATGCACGTGGAGAAGGAGGTGCAGCAGGATCTGGTTCCCGGCGTGAACCACTTGAACGGCGCGACTGCGATGTGCTACGCGAGACTCCGCGCCATTGATGACGACTGGCACCGCGTGGAGCGGCAGCGCAAGGTGATTCTGGCGGCCGTGGAGAATCTGAAGAAGATGAACGTCACGGAGCTGGATCAGCTTCTGAACAACGTTCTTCCTCTCGTGCAGACCAATCTGACGGAGGCGGACATCGCGAGCCTGATTCCGGAAGCCGGAACCTTCGTCAACATGGACTATGACACCATTACCTTCCCGCTCAAGCACACCTACGGACTGATGGACGGCATGTGCGGAAGAAAGGTCCTGGCACTGGATTTCGAGACCAATTCGGAAGAGCTGCAGAACTTCCTGTACGGGGAGACAACGGCGGAGGAGCTGACGGAGAAGTACGGTTCGGCCTCCGGAGACTATTCCTATAAGAATTCCGAATCCTATCAGCAGAATTATCAGGACGCGGAATCCGCGGTGGGCAAGGAAACCTTTATCCAGAAGACCGGCAAATCGAAGCCGTCCCTGGTCGGCGGATCTTCTTCGCAGACAGCAGACAGCAGCGCGGGTGCGGCAGCGGCATCTGCGGGATCGGAAGCTGCGGCCTCTGCCCCGGCAGACACCGGCGCGGCAGCCGGGCAGGAGGTGCAGCAGGAAGAGAACACGGCGGGGAATGCGGAGGCTGCGGCCCCCTCCTCTTCGCTTGGAACCGTGGAGTCGACGACAACCGATCCTGCGACCGGCGTCGTGACCATTACATACTATAATGAAGCAACCGGTGTGCGGACGGCTGTGGCTTCGAATCCGGTCAATGGAGCAACCACGGTGACAGCAAACGATACCGGAAACGGAACAACGGTAACGGCGCATTCGGAGAACGGCGTAACTGCCGGGGTTTCCGATCCGTCGGCGGATGCCGGTGCGGTACAGGGACAGTGAGAAAAGGAATCCGGACATTTTGCATAGTGCTCGGCGTAATACTTGCCGTCGGTGCGGGGCTTTTGGCCCTGTCACCGGCGTTTTTTTGCATTTTTGGGAAAAATACGGAGGCAGAGGCGGCGCAGGAGGGGATCGCGGCGGCCCTTCGGACAAATGGAGGAGAGGCAGCCGACGCTCTTTTAGAGAAAAGCAAAGCAGGGAAAACGAAAGAGGACACCTTCGTATACGCCGAGAAAACAGACATTTACGCGGGGGAAGCAGCTATCCGGGAAAATCCTCCGGCAGCCCCGGTGCGGTTCGGCGATCCGTATCTGGCGCTTGCCATGCAGGAAGGGCGGAACAAGGCCGGGAATGCGGGGACAGGAGCGGAATCCGGAGAGGGGCAGGCAGAGGGAACGGAATCTCCGGAAGAGGACCGCACGGTGACCTTTACCTTTGCGGGCGACATTCTGTTCGATGAGAACTATGCGACCGGCATCGCGGCGCGGCAGAGCGGGATTTTGTCCCGCTTCGATCCGGGGGTGCTGGAGCTGATGCAGGGCGCGGACATCTTTACGGTCAACAATGAATTCTGTTATTCGGACGGCGGAGCACCGCTTGCGGATAAGACCTTTACGCTTCGCGCAAGACCCGATACCGCGGCATGGCTTCCGGAGATGGGAGCAGATCTCGTGACGCTGGCCAACAACCATGTCTTTGACTTCGGAGAGACGGGACTTCTGGACACCCTGCAGACGCTGCAGGACATCGGAATGCCTTATATCGGCGCCGGAAAGAATATCGGGGAGGCCGCCTCGGCGGTATATTACGAGCTGGGGCAGGACGGAGCGGTTTTTGCCGGGAAATCTGCCGGAGGACTGGAGCGGGATGCCGGCGATACGGGAATGAGGATTGCGGTGATCAGCACCACACAGGTGGAGCAGTTCGACAATCCGGACACCCGCGGCGCCACGGACACGCTCCCCGGAGTGTTCCGGTGCTGGGATCCGTCGAGGCTCTATGAAGAAATCCGGGCGGCGAAGGAAAGCGCCGATTTCGTCATCGTCTGCATCCACTGGGGCGTGGAGAGTGAAATACAGAAGGAATACCGGCAGGATGTCCTGGCGGACGGCATGACGAAGGCCGGTGCGGATCTGATCGTCGGAGGACATCCGCACGTTCTGCAGGCAATCGGTGCGGTGAACGGGAAGCCGGTTGCGTACAGCCTCGGGAATTTCTATTTCACCTCCTACACGACAGACACGGGGCTTCTGCAGGCACAGTTCTCCACGTCGGAGAGGAAACTGACAGGACTTCGCTTCGTTCCGTGCCTTCAGAGCGGCACGGCGGTTCAGCTCCTTACCGGGGCCGAGAAGGAACGCGTCCTGAATGAAATGCGGAGCCTGTCGCAGGAATGCGGCGTCTTGCTGGATGAGGACGGATGGATCCGATGGTAACAAGACGGCCGGAAAACGTGCAATTTATTGATTTTTTACTTGCATTCGGTTTGAACCATGGTATTCTTTTTACGTTATGACTGACGGTCAGAAAATGACGCCGCCCGGAAAGCGGCAGGGGCAGGAAGAAAATGGAAGAGAATAAGAAAAAAGGCAATTCTGCAATGATCCGGATCGCATCCTTCATCGTGGACAAGAGGATGCTGTTTTTCCTGATCTACATCATCGCGCTGATCTTCTCCGTGATCGCCACGAACTGGGTCAAGGTCAACAACGATCTGGCGGATTACCTGCCGGAGACGACGGAGACGAAGCAGGGACTCGAGATCATGGACAAGGAATTCGTCACGTTCGGATCCGCCAAGGTGATGGTCGCGAACATTTCCTTTCAGGATGCCAAGGAGCTGCAGAGTGAGATCGAGGACATGGACGGCGTGTCGCAGGTGGAATTCACCGACGAGGACGCGGACCAGAGCGACTTCGTGGAGCATTACAACAACGGCTCGGCGCTCTATAACATCACGTTTGCCTACGATGAGAAGGATGACCGGGCGCTGGAAGCCCTGAACAACGTCAAGGACAAGCTCTCCGGCTATGACATCTACGTGAGTACGGAGCTGGGAGATCAGCAGGCGGAGATCATCCAGCAGGAGATCAACAAGATCATGGTGCTGGTTGCGGTCGTCGTCGTTTCGGTGCTGCTCCTCACGAGTGAGTCCTACGGCGAGATTCCGGTGCTTCTGATCACGTTCGTCGCCTCCATGATTCTCAACGGCGGAACGAACTTCCTCCTCGGCACCATTTCCTTCGTCTCCAATTCCGTGTCGTCCATCCTGCAGCTCGCGCTGTCGGTGGACTACGCGATTATTTTCTGCAACCGCTATAAGGAAGAGCTGAAGGACTATGACGTGCACGACGCGGTCGTCGTGGCGCTGTCCAAATCCATTCCGGAAATTTTCTCGAGCTCCCTGACGACGGTCTCCGGTCTGATGGCCATGATCTTCATGCAGTACCGGATCGGTGCGGACCTCGGTGTTGTCCTGATCAAGGCCATTCTCTTAAGCCTTCTGTCCGTGTTCACGCTGATGCCGGGACTTCTCGTTCTGTTCTCCGGCATGATGGAGCGGACGAAGCACAAGAGCTTCGTCCCGAAGATCAGTGCGGTCGGACGGTTTGCCTACAAGTCGCGGTTCATCCTGCCGGTGATCTTCGGCGCTGCCTTTGTGGTTTTCGCAGTGCTCTCCCAGAAAACCCCGTATGTGTACGGCTATTCCACACTGCCGACCCCGGTTCAGAACGAGCAGCAGAAGGCGGAGCAGCTGATTGACGACAACTTCGGCTCCGAGAACTACTGCGCCATCGTGGTTCCCGCCGGGAACTACCGGAAAGAGGCGAAGCTCATCAAGGATCTGGAATCCTACACCGAGGTGGATCACTGCCAGGGCCTTGCCAACACGGAGGCCATGGACGGCTACATGCTGACGGATGAGCTCTCCCCCAGAGATTTCTCCGAGCTTCTGGATCTTGACTATGAGGTGGCGGAGCTTCTGTATACCACCTATGCGGCGGATCAGGAGGAGTACGGACGGATTGTCGGCGGCATTTCTTCCTATAAGGTTCCTCTGATGGACATGCTGATGTTCGTGTATGAGAAGTCGGAGGAAGGATACGTCACGCTGGATTCCGACACGGAGGAGACGCTTTCCTCGGCGTATCAGCAGATCAGCGACGGCCGCAAGCAGCTCGAGGGCGACGATTACGACCGCATTCTGGTCTATATGACGATCCCGCTTCCGGAGCAGGATGACGCCGCGTTTGATTTCGTGCAGACGATGCACGATCTCGCGCAGTCCTATTACGAGGGAGATTCGGTGTACGTCGTCGGCGACTGCACGTCGCAGAGGGATCTGCGGAATTCCTTCCAGCGCGACAACATTGTCGTCAGCGTAATGTCCATCCTGTTCGTTCTGGTCATTCTGCTGTTTACGTTCAAATCGACGGGTCTGCCGGTCCTCCTGGTTGCCGTCATTGAAGGCGCGATTTTCATCAACTTCGGTATCCCGACGCTGACGCACGAGAAGGTATTTTTCATGGGATATCTGATCGTCAGCTCCATTCAGATGGGTGCGAACATCGATTACGCCATCGTGATTTCCAGCCGGTATATGGACTGCCGCAAGACACAGGACCGGAAGAGCTCGATCATAGAGGCACTGAACTTCTCCTTCCCGACGATCATCACCTCCGGTTCCATGATGATTCTGGCAGGCGTGTTCATCGGCCAGATGACCTCGGATGCCTGCATTGCCGGCATCGGTGAGTGCCTTGGACGAGGTACGACGATATCGGTTCTTCTGGTTATGTTCGTTCTGCCGCAGATTCTTCTCGTCGGCGACAAGCTGATTGCGAAGACGACCTTTGAAATCGAACGGCCTGTCCGGACGAAGGAGGAATCCGGCACGGTGGTCATCAACGGAGCGATCCGCGGAACCATCAACGGAACGGTCATCGGAACGATGAACGCCGTGGTGCGCGGCGATGTCAAGGCGATCGTGGTTTCCGGCAACATTGAGAAGGTCGCGGATCCGAACGCCGGAACCGATGCGCAGGAGAAGCTTCCCGGACCGGTCAGTGAAGAAGCGGAAGGCAGTGTCAGGGAGAACGCGAAGGATCCGGACGGAGCATCCGGCCGTCCGGAGCAGGGTCCGGAAGACGGGAGCGGCCATCCGGGGGCAAAACGCCCGGAGACGAAGGGGAAAACTTCGGACCATAAGCCGGAAGGAAACGGAAACGCGCACACAGAGAAAGACAGGGGAGGAGAGCAGGCATGAATAAGCTGAGAGTATCGGCGCTGTTGCTGGCAGGTTCGGTTGCGGCTTCTTCTTTTGCCGCGCCGATCTGTGCGGCGGCAGCGTCCATGACGGACCTGGAGCAGCAGGCGGAGGATATGGTCAATCAGAGCGTCGTGCAGTCGGCCAAGGGCGAAACGAAGGATTCGGATTCCACGGACGCGGAAGAGGACGATTCGGACAAGCAGGCCAACAAGGCGGACATTTCCGGGAGCGAGGCCTCGAGCTACGAGAAGGTGGAAATCAATTCCATGGAAGACTTCAAAAAGCTCGTGAAAAACTGCCATTATGACAGCTGGTCCCGCGACAAGGAGGTGGTTCTGAACACGGACCTTGATTTTGCCAATGAGGAATTCACGCCCATCGAGAGCTTCGGCGGAAGATTTGACGGACAGGGGCATCAGCTGAGCGGAGTTTCCATCGAAGGCAATGTGTCGGAAACCGGCGTATTCGGGACCATCCAGAATACCGGAACGGTGACCGGTCTGAAGGTGCAGGGCGTGATCGCACCGAACGGCAGTCAGACGAAGCTCGGCGGTATTGCGGGACTCAATTACGGCAAAATCCAGAACTGCTCCTTCGACGGCCAGATCAGCGCGGACAGCGAGCTCGGCGGCATTGTCGGAAGGAACGGACGGTACGGCACCGTGTCGGGCTGCAGCAGCACGGGAGCCATCACGGGAACCTCATCGTGCGGCGGAATCGTCGGCTACAACGAGGGAACGGTTCTTACCTGCACCAACGGGATCAGCGTCAACACGACCTATCAGGATTCCAACATGACGCTGGACCAGCTCTCGAGCACGGTGGACAAGATTCTGACAACGGGCGATCTGACCAGCTTCGAGAATCTGGAAATCAATTCCGATACCGGCGGCATTGCGGGCTTCACGTCGGGGGTTATCGCCTCCTGCACGAATGACGCGCAGATCGGCTATGAGCATGTCGGCTACAATGTGGGCGGCATCGCGGGACGCAATTCCGGCTTCCTTCAGAGCAATACCAATAACGCCGTCGTCTACGGAAGAAAGGATGTGGGCGGCATCGTCGGACAGATGCAGCCGTATCTGTCGGTCGACTTCACGCAGAGTACGCTGGACGATCTGGATTCGCAGCTGGATCAGCTGAATTCCCTGGTGAATACGGGGCTGGACAACGCCGGCAGCTATTCCGCCAATACGCGGAACCATCTGACGAACATCAACGGCCTTTCGAAAATCGCGCAGGATTCCACCAAGGGCCTCGCGGATGAAGGCTCCGACCAGTATGATGAGGCAGCGGGCAAGATCAACAAGGCGACCAGCACGATTCAGAGCTCCCTTGGCACATTCTCGGATATTACAACGAAGCTGAACGGATATCTGAATGATGCGAAGAATTCTCTGTCCTCTCTTGGCAGCTCGATGAGCTCCTACATGGACGGCATCAATCTGAGCAGCGAGGACCGGAGCGCGATGGAAGAGTACATCCGGCAGTTCGAGGACGGTGCGGATCAGGTCGCGGACGGAGTTCAGAAGCTGTCGGACGCGGTCGCGGAGGGACCCAATGTGGATGACATGGGGAATTCCGTGAACCAGGATAAGGTAAGGAATGATGTCTCGGATGCGCTGACCGAGATCAGCGAAGGCTATCAGCAGATGTCGTCTGCGGTCGACGGGATGAGCTCGGTGCTCGAGAAATATCCGGACGATGAGAAAGCGCAGGAGGCCCTGGATCATCTGCAGGGGACGAAGGATACGCTGAGTTCTCTGAACAATGAAATCGATGATGCGCAGAGCAGTCTGAGCGTCCTGAAGGACAGCTCCTCCATCGAGTCCTTCAAGGACGGCGATTTCTCCGCCGGAGATCTGCAGGATCTGGCCTCGGACCTGCGGGAGCAGCAGGCAAAGCTCCTCGAGGATTATCCGGAGCTGGATGATCCGGAGGTCGCGGGCAAGAGCGATGAGGAGCTGCCGGAATACTTTAAGGAGAAGTACGGCTTCGACAACGACGAGGATGCGAAGAATTACGCGGAGAATTACATCAAGTATCGGGAGCAGTACCAGAAGGTAACGGAGAACATCGCGAAGCTTGACTCCGCGGCGGCGGACATCTGGACGGACCCGGATGCCTTTGAGCAGTGGGTCAAGGACAACGACATCGACGGCGTGATTCAGGACATCAACGACGGACTCGGCGATCAGGGAAGCTCCCTCTCCGAGATGCTGAAGATCGCGGAGAAATACGGGAAAAACGCGGCCAACGTTTCCGGTGTCGCGGATTCGCTGCGCAGTGCCGCGAACACACTGAAGAACACGCCGGAGATCGCGTCGGAGCTCTCCGGAGCGCTGGATGCCCTGGCATCCATGGACCTGAAGCTGAACGGCATCAGCGACACGATGCGCAATAACGCGAACAATCTGTACGATGCCATGAGCCAGCTGACGGACGAGATGCAGTCCTTAAGCGATGCCATGGGCTCGGAATCCGAGGAAGGACTGGGGAACCTCAGGGCCATCACGGATCAGTTCGATACGATCATGCGCACCCTCCGGGATGCGGCGGACGACCTGCAGAACCCGGATGACGATGATACCGTGCAGGATGTCTCGGATGAAGATGTCAGCCATACCTATCAGGGAAGAGCCACGGCCTGCACGAATTACGGCGAGGTCAACGGCGATACCAATGCCGGCGGCATCACCGGAATGATCGGTGTGGAATATGATCTGGATCCGGAGACGGACATTCACCAGAGCGGTGACAGCTCGCTGGATTACATCTTCCGGGCGAAGTGCATTGTCGACAACTGCACGAACCGCGGCACGGTCAAGGCAAGGAGCAACTACAGCGGCGGCATTGCCGGACACATGGAGATGGGCCTTGCGGCAGAGAACGCGAACTACGGAACGCTCGACTGCAGCGGCAGCTACGTGGGCGGCATTACCGGATATTCCGTGGGACTGGTGCGGAACAACACCGCCCGGTGCGATGTGTCCGGCAGCCGGTATGTGGGCGGCATTGCCGGCTACGGGGTGACGCTCCGGGACAATCTCGCCATGGTGGGCGCGAGCGACAGCAAGCAGTATGTCGGAGCCGTTGCGGGACGGGTGAAGAACGTGGATCCCGACGAGGTTTCGGGCAACTACTATTATTCCACCTCGATTTACGGCATTGACGGCGTCAGCTACGAGGGAATCGCAGAGGGCGTGACCTATGACGCGCTTCTGGAGAAGGATAACATTCCGGAGAGCTTCCACCAGCTGGTGCTGACCTTCAAGGCGGATGACACCATTGTGCGCCAGGTCGCCTGCAACTACGGGGAAGCCATTCCGGACGACCAGATCCCGCAGGTTCCTCCGAAGGAAGGGTTCCATGCGGAGTGGAGCCGGACCGATTTCAGCAACATCACGGAGGATGAAGTGATTGAAGCGGATTACTCCCGCGTCAATACACTCCTTGTCTCCCAGCAGGAGCGGAGCGCCGGTCAGCCGGTGATTGAGGTTTACGGAAACTTCCGGGACGGGGATGCACTGATCCTCACCGAAATGGCGGCGGAGAGCGGCGAGAAGGAACGCTGGATGGTCTCTGTTCCGGATGACGGACAGGAGAAGCACCAGATCCGGTTCCTTGCTTCTGCCGACACGAAGAATCCGGAGATTTATCTGATTCAGAACGGGAAAAAGACGAAGGCGCAGACGGACACGCTCGGCAAATACATCACCTTTGATGCGGAGGGCAGCGATGTTGCGTTCTGCGTGGAGGAAAGAGGCACACCCGGAGGCCTTGCCGGCAAAATCGGCATTGCCGTGGTGGCGGCGGGAGCCGCAGCGGTCCTTCTCCACGGCATCCTGAAGAAGAAACGGAACCGGAAAAAGGAAAAGCTCCGCAGCAGGAAACGCAGAGGCGGATCCGGAGACGGATTCGATGAAAGCGAATGGCTGGATGACGATGTGTGAGAATCACCGGCAGTACGTGCAGGAACGGGGCAAGGGGAACACCATGAGGAGATAAAGGAGCACTATTTATGAAATCACTTCTGAAGTACATGAAGGAGTATCGCAGGGAGGCGATTCTGGCACCGCTGTTCAAGCTGCTGGAGGCGACCTTCGAGCTGATTGTTCCGCTGGTGATGGCCGCCATCATCGACACGGGAATTGCGACGCAGAACCGCCCGTACATTCTGAAAATGTGCGGCGTACTGGTCCTCCTGGCGGCGGTCGGTCTGGTTTCGGCCATCACGGCGCAGTGGTTTGCGGCCAAGGCGGCAACCGGCTTCTCCGCGAAGCTCCGGCACCTTCTGTTCGCGCACATCCAGGATCTGTCGTTTTCCCAGATGGACCTGTTCGGAACCGATACACTGATCACGCGGATGACGAGCGATGTCAACCAGGTGCAGAACGGCGTGAATCTGGTGCTGCGCCTGTTCCTGCGCTCGCCGTTTATCGTATTCGGCGCCATGATCATGGCCTTCACCGTGGATGTGAAGGCAGCTCTGATTTTCGTGGTCGCGATACCGGTCCTGTCCGTCGTCGTCTTCGGCATTATGCTGTGGACCATGCCGATGTACCGGAAGGTGCAGGGGAAGCTGGACAAGATCATGACCGGCACCCGGGAGAATCTGACCGGCGTCCGTGTCATCCGCGCCTTCGGCAGGGAGGAGAGCGAGGAGAAAAGCTTCCGGGAGAACAACGCGGACCTCTCCCATATGCAGCAGTTCGTCGGCAGAATTTCCGGTCTGATGAATCCCGTCACCTACGTCATCATCAATCTGGCAACGGCCTGGCTGATTTACACGGGAGCCGTCCGGATTGATATCGGCGTGCTGACGCAGGGGCAGGTTGTGGCGCTTCTCAACTATATGTCGCAGATTCTGGTGGAGCTGATCAAGCTGGCCAACCTCATCATTCAGGTGACGAAGGCCTGGGCCTGCGGAGACCGCATCGCGGACATCCTGAAGGTGGAGCCGGACATGGAGGACGGAACGCTCGGCGCGGAGGCTCTCGGAGACAGCGACACCGCAGTGGAATTCCGGAACGTCTCTCTTACCTATGAAGAGGATGCGGGAGAAGCGCTGGAGAACATCTCCTTCAAGGTGAAAAAGGGACAGACGATCGGCATCATCGGCGGTACCGGAAGCGGCAAGTCCTCTCTGGTCAATCTGATCCCCCGCTTCTATGACGCGACGCAGGGAGAGGTCCTTGTGGGCGGACATAATGTGAAGGAATACCGGCAGGAAGCGCTGCGCAGCCGGATCGGCGTGGTGCTGCAGAAGGCGGTCCTGTTCAAGGGAACCATTGCGGAGAACCTCTCCTGGGGAAAGAGCGGCGCCACGGATCAGGAGATGGAAGAGGCACTCGAGATCTCACAGGCGAAGGAATATGTGGACCAGAAGCCCGGCAAAACCGCGTTTGAGCTGGAACAGAACGGGCGGAACCTCTCCGGCGGCCAGAAGCAGCGCATGACCATCGCACGGGCGCTGATCCGCAGACCCGACATTCTCATCATGGACGATTCGGCGTCCGCACTGGACTTTGCAACGGATGCGAAGCTGCGCATGGCAATCCGGAAGATGTCGAAGAACCTGACCACCTTCATTGTCTCCCAGCGGGCGGCCTCCGTGCAGTACGCGGACCGGATTCTCGTCATGGATGACGGGAAACTGGTCGGAACCGGCACACACGAAGAGCTTCTTGCGGGCAACCCCGTTTATCAGGAAATCTATTATTCACAGTTCCCGAAGGAAGAGGAGGCATGAACATGGCACAGAAGCAGAACAAGAAAACAGATCATGCCGGACAGCTTGTGATTGTGAAAAAGGTCCTCCGTTACCTCGGGCGGTACCGCATTTTCCTGTGGCTCTCGCTCGCGCTGGCGTTCGTGACCGTGGCGCTCCAGCTCTA
>DAIMKA010000012.1:0-9966 GCA_036721955.1 Lachnospiraceae bacterium
CCGGCTTCAAGAGCCTGTTTCACGGTTCGCCGAACATGGACTCGACCATTGCACTCGGTTCCGGAGCAGCCTTTGTTTACTCCACCGTCATGCTGTTCGCCATGACGAGTGCGCAGGTTTCAGGCGGTTCCGAAGCAGCCATGCCTTACATGAACGAGTTCTATTTTGAATCCGCAGGCATGATCCTGACTCTCATCACGGTCGGTAAGATGCTGGAATCCATCTCCAAGGGAAGAACCACGGATGCGCTCAAATCCCTCATGGCGCTCGCTCCCAAAACTGCGACGCTGATCCGTGACGGAAAGGAAGCGACGGTTTCCGTTGATGAGGTGCAGACCGGTGATGTTTTCGTTGTGCGGCCGGGAGAGAACATCCCGACTGACGGCGTTGTTCTCGAGGGAACAAGCGCTGTCAATGAGTCCGCTCTGACCGGAGAATCCATTCCGGTTGACAAGGAACCCGGTTCCACGGTCAGCTCCGCCACCACCAACCAGAGCGGTTTCCTGAAATGCCGCGCCACCAGAGTCGGAGAAGACACCACACTCTCCCAGATCATCTCGATGGTCAGCGATGCTGCGGCAACCAAGGCACCTGTTGCCAGACTTGCCGATAAAATTTCCTCGGTATTCGTTCCTTCCGTCATTGGCCTTTCGATCATCACCATCGCAGTCTGGCTGCTTCTCGGAAAAGAGATCGGATTCGCTCTTGCCCACGGCATCTGCGTTCTGGTGGTTTCCTGCCCCTGCGCTCTGGGACTTGCCACGCCGGTTGCCATTATGGTCGGCAACGGCCTCGGTGCGAAAAACGGCATTCTGTTCAAGACAGCGGAAGCCCTGCAGGAAACCGGAAACGTTCAGATTGTCGCTCTGGATAAAACAGGAACGATCACAAACGGAACTCCTGTTGTGACGGATCTTCTCCCGGCAGAAGGTACGAACCGCGAAGAGCTGATCCGCAAAGCCGCCGCTCTGGAATCCCGCTCGGAGCATCCCCTCGCCAGGGCCATTGTCGCCTATGCGCAGGAAAACGGCTGTGCAGCTTCATCCTGCTCTTCAGATTCTCAGAATGACAGTCTGCATGCTCCCTGCGAACTGACGGATTTCCGTGCACTTCCCGGAAACGGACTTACCGGTACACTGGGAGGGAAACTGCTCGCCGGCGGAAATGCCGCTTTTATCGGAACAAAAACGGAAATCTCCTCTGACATGAAAAATGCCGCGGAGCGCCTTGCGGGATCCGGAAAAACTCCAATGTATTTTGCAGAGGACGGAAAGCTTCTCGGCATCATCGCAGTTGCCGATACCATTAAGGAGGATTCCGCAAAGGCCATTCGCGAACTGAAGAACATGGGCATCCATGTCGTGATGGTAACCGGCGACAACCGGCAGACCGCGGAGGCAATCGGAAGACAGGCCGGTGTGGATGAAGTTGCCGCACAGGTTCTTCCGGAAGGAAAGGAAGAGATTGTCCAAAAGCTCCAAAAGTACGGAAAGGTTGCCATGGTCGGCGACGGCATCAACGATGCCCCCGCTCTTACACGAGCCGATATCGGCATTGCCATCGGTGCCGGGACGGATGTTGCCATTGATGCGGCGGATGTCGTCCTGATGAAATCAAGACTTACGGATGTCTCCGCGTCTGTCCGGCTCTCCAGGGCTACCTACCGCAATATCATTGAAAACCTGTTCTGGGCACTGATTTACAATGTGCTCTTGATTCCTCTTGCCGCGGGGCTGTATGCTCACTGGGGACTCAACATGAATCCCATGTGGGGAGCTGCCGCGATGAGCTGCTCCAGCCTGTTCGTTTGCCTGAACGCGCTTCGTCTGAATCTGTTCCGCATGCACGATTCCGGAAAAGATCACAGAAGCCGCAGGGCTCTTTCCGAATCCGTTCTTCTGGAAAACAACGAGGATTCTTCGATTGAAAAGACCGGAAGAGAAAAAACGGAAAAGGAAGGGAGAAAAGAGGACGGAGTAAAGGAAACACAGGGAAGAACCATTCAAACTGCAAAGGGTTCCGCAGAAAGGGAATCCGGAAAGGATGTTACCATGAAAAAAACAATGAAGATTGAAGGAATGATGTGCTGCCACTGCGAGATGACCGTAAAGAACGCTCTGGAAGCTCTGGACGGTGTTGTCTCCGCTGAGGTTTCGCATGACAAGGGAACCGCTGTTGTGGAGCTCTCGAAGGATGTTGACAACGACCTTCTGAAGAAGACCGTCGAAGCCAAGGATTACAAGGTAACCGGAATCGAATGATCGGTGCCTTGTTTCCTGTCTGTGGCCTTATGTGTTACACTAAATCATAATTACAGATCAAACAGAGCTACCTTGCGGCAGTCCTCCTTTGTTCAGAAAATGAGCATCCGGCTTGTCTGCTGCGGGGATAAGAAATCACCACGGAGGTTATCAATATGGCAGAAGTTAATGAACAGGAACAGCAGAGCAAAGAGCCCATCCGTTCCGATATGATTGTAAGAGATGTCATTCTGGCACACCCGGACGCAGCAGAAGTGCTGATGCGTGTCGGCATGGGCTGCATCAGCTGCCCGGCAGCTCTCATGGAGAGTCTCGGCGATGCCTGCATGGTACACGGTCTGGACGGAGAAGAGGTTGTGAAATACCTGAATCAGGAATTAAACCTTCCTCAGGCAGAAGAGGCATAAGTTTAAAAGCGACATCAATATTTCGTTTTCAAACAGCAGCATCGGTGCTGACGCACCGGCTGCCACATTCGGCAAAACCGCCTTCGCGGATTTTGCCTCAGTGAGGTATAAGAATGACCTTCCATGCCTCCACAAGTCTTGGCAGTGACCAGGATGCGTTGGCAGGAGAGGTAGAGGGAAGCTTCGAGACAATCGGAGCTTTCCTTTTTTGTTCCCTGCACCAGTTCTCCAGAACCGGCTGTGCGTACTTCTGAAACAGCTGATACGATGCCGTCCCATTGCAGTAGATCCGCTCAATCCTGCACTGTGACATGAGCCATGGAAGGTCCGTTACCGTAACATCGCGGATGGAACTGTCCGAGGAACCCACAATGGAGCAGCGTTCGATAGTGTCCCAGAGAGCCAGATCATGATCCAGAACGAGTGCCTTCTTTTCTTCAAGGGTTGCCGGAACCGGAATCTTTTCCCCGTTCCTGACCGCTTCTGCCATCTCCGGCTCATAGAGTGCCCGCAGAACTCTCCAGAAACGATTCTGCGGGTGTCCGTAGTAAAACTGCGCCTCACGGGATTTCACAGAGGGAAAACTCCCGAGAATCAGAATTTTCGAGTGGCTGGAATACAGAGGCCCGAAGCCATGATCCAGATACAGCGGCTGCTCTGTTTTTTTCACGGATTTTTCTCCCTAAAAAAGGGGAGTCCAATCCGGACTCCCCTTTTTGATCTTATTCTTCCGACGGCTCCTCAGAAGATTCTCCGGAGGAACCTTCTTCTCCGTCAAGGTCGACCGGATGCCCGTTTCCGTCATCCACTTCGTCCCGTACCTTTGCAATCTTCACAACCTTCACGCCATCTTCCAGATTGATCAGCTTCACACCGGAGGTGATGCGCCCGTGTACCGGTACTTCACTCATCCGGATCTGGATAATGATGCCTGCCGAGGTGATCATCATGATCTCATGCTCATCGTTGACCGCCTTCACACCGACGACATCGCCGGTCTTCTCCGTGATCTTATAGCACTTGATGCCCTTTCCTCCGCGGTTCTGAACACGGAAGTCCTCCAGTGCACTGCGCTTGCCCATTCCTTTCTCGGAGACAATCAGGATGGAATCTCCCTGAGAGCTCAGCTGCATGCCGACCACGCAGTCATTCTCATCCAGGCGGATGCCCATGACACCCATCGAACTGCGGCCGGTCGGACGGACCTGCGTCTCATGGAATCGTACGGACATTCCTTTCTTCGTGACGATGATAATATCATCGTCCGCACAGGTCTCCTTGACCTCGATCAGTGCATCACCCTCCTGAATGGTGATGGCATTGATTCCGTTGGAACGAATATTGGCGAATTCCGTGCACTTTGTCTTCTTCACGATGCCGTTGCGGGTGACCATGAAGAGATTCTTGTCATCACTGACGCCCTGAACCGGAATCAGCGCGGAAACCTTCTCATCCGCATCCAGCTGCAGGAGATTGACAATCGCCGTGCCGCGGGAAGTCCGGGAGGCTTCCGGAATCTTATAGGTTTTCAGCTTATAGACACGTCCCTTCGTCGTAAAGATCAGGAGCGTGTCCTTGATCGCCGTCATCAGGAGATCTTCCACATAATCGTCATCAATGGTATGTGCTCCCTTGATGCCGCGTCCGCCGCGGTTCTGTGCGCGGAATTCATCCGCAGACGTTCTCTTGATGTAACCGAGGCTTGTTCTCGTGATGACACAGTTCTCGTTCTGAATCAGATCCTCCATCTCGATTTCGGACAGGTCCGCATGGACATTGATCTGAGAGCGGCGCTCATCGCCGTATTTGTCTGCAATGACGTTCATTTCATCCCGGATGACACCGAGCAGAAGATTCCGATCCGCCAGAATTGCCTGAAGGCGTTCGATGGTCTTCAACAGCTCCGCGTGCTCCGCCTCCAGCTTGTCACGTTCCAGACCGGTCAATGCACGCAGACGCATATCCACGATGGCCTGTGCCTGCACGTCATCCAGACCGAAGCGTTCCGTCAGGCGATTCTTCGCCTCCTGTACGGAAGAAGAGGAGCGGATGATATGAACCACTTCATCAATGTTGTCGATGGCAATCAAAAGCCCCTGAACGATGTGATCACGCTCCTCGGCCTTGTTCAGATCATACCGGGTTCTGCGGGTCACCACCTCTTCCTGGTGCTTGAGATAATAGGTCAGAAGGTCCTTCAATCCCAGAATCTTCGGCTCTCCGTTGACCAGAGACAACATGATTACGCCGAAGGTGTCCTGCATCTGTGTGTGCTTGAACAACTGATTCAGGATAATATTCGCATTGACATCGTGCCGCAGCTCGATCACAATGCGCATTCCCTCGCGGTCCGACTCGTCACGCAGGTCCGTGATGCCTTCGATTTTCTTATTCTTGACAAGATCCGCAATGTTCCGGATCAGGTTTGCCTTGTTGACCAGATACGGAAGTTCCGTTACAACAATCCGGCTCTTCCCATTCGCCATAGGCTCGATGTCCGTAACGGCGCGGGTGATGATCTTGCCTCTGCCGGTCATGTAGGCCTCCCGCGCTCCCTGCAGCCCCATGATGATGCCGCCTGTCGGGAAATCCGGTGCCTTGATGATCTCCAGAAGCTCCTCGATATCCGTTTCACGGTTCTCCTGAATCCGGTTGTCAATCATTTTCGTGCAGGCCGCCACAACCTCACGCAGATTGTGCGGAGGAATGTTCGTTGCCATACCGACGGCAATGCCGGTGGTTCCGTTTACCAGAAGATTCGGAAAACGCGCCGGAAGAACGGACGGCTCCTTCTCCGTTCCGTCGAAGTTGTCTACGAAGTCAATGGTGTCCTTATTGATGTCCGCCATCATCTCCGTGGAGATCTTCGTCAGTCTCGCCTCGGTGTATCGCATTGCCGCAGCACCGTCGCCGTCGACAGAGCCGAAGTTTCCGTGTCCGTCCACCAGGCAGTACCGCATGGACCACGGCTGTGCCATATACACCAGTGCTCCGTAAATGGAGCTGTCTCCGTGCGGATGGTACTTGCCCATCGTGTCACCGACGATACGCGCACACTTACGATGCGGCTTGTCCGGGGTGTTGCCGAGTTCGCTCATCGCCCAGAGAATTCTTCTCTGAACCGGCTTCATTCCGTCCCGGATATCCGGCAGTGCTCTCTGAACAATGACACTCATCGCGTAATCAATATACGAATTGCGCATGGTCTTGTTCAGATCGACGTCATGTATTCTGCTGTCAAAAACGTTGTCTTCCATGAAGACTCCTTTATTACTCTGTCTTATACGTCAAGATTCTGTACGAACTTCGCGTTCTGTTCGATAAATTCACGGCGGGGTTCCACCTGATCGCCCATCAGTGTCGTGAATGTCAGATCCACTTCCGACTCACTTTCCTCATCAATGTTGACGCGGCGCAGGATTCTGCGTTCCGGATCCATCGTGGTCTCCCAGAGCTGCTCCGGATCCATCTCACCCAGTCCCTTGTAACGCTGAATGTGATTGTTGTTGTCCCTGCCGACCTCATTCAGAATTCCGGCAAGCTCCTCATCGCTGTAGGCATACCAGACCTTTTTGTTGCGCTCGAGCTTGTAAAGAGGCGGCATGGCCAGATACACATGCCCCTGCCGGATCAGCTCCGGCATAAAGCGGTACAGAAACGTCAGCATCAGCGTATCAATGTGTGCGCCGTCCACATCGGCATCCGTCATGATGATGATCTTGTCGTAGCGAAGCTTCGAAAGGTCGAATTCCTCATGAATGCCCGTTCCGAACGCAGTGATCATCGCCTTGATTTCCTCATTGGCGTAGATCCGGTCTTCTCTTGCCTTCTCCACATTCAGAATCTTGCCGCGCAGAGGAAGAATTGCCTGCGTGAAACGGTTCCTCGCGCTCTTCGCGGAGCCGCCTGCGGAATCACCCTCGACCAGGAAGATTTCACAGTTTTTCGGATCCTTGTCCGAGCAGTCTGCAAGCTTTCCGGGAAGAGCCATGGTCTCCAGAGCGGTCTTTCGTCTCGTGAGATCCCTTGCCTTTCTTGCGGCCTCTCTTGCACGCTGCGCCAGAAGAGCTTTTTCGCAGATTACCTTCGCGACATCCGGGTGCTGCTCCAGATAATAGGTCAGCTTCTCACTGACAACGGAATCCACAGCACCTCTTGCCTCAATATTGCCGAGCTTCTGCTTCGTCTGGCCCTCGAACTGCGGATCCTCCACTTTGACGGAAATGATTGCGGTCAGACCTTCACGAATATCATCTCCGGAAAGATTCTGCTCACTGTCCTTCAGAATTCCGTTCTTTCTCGCATAGTCATTGAACGTCTTCGTCATTGCGTTGTGGAAGCCGGTCAGATGCATGCCGCCTTCGGGCGTGTTGATGTTGTTGACGAAGCTGTATTCCGATACGTTGTAGGCATCGTTGTGCTGCATGGATACCTCAACGTAAACATTGTTCTTCGTTCCGTCAAAATAGAGCACATCCTGATAAAGCGGAGTTTTGCTGCGGTTTAAGTATGCAACATACTCCCGGATGCCTCCTTCATAGTGGAACACATCCCTTCTCGGCTCTCCGTTTTCCTGCTTTCCTTCCTCACGAAGATCCGTCAGCGTAATCTTCAGGCCTTTGGTAAGGAATGCCATTTCCCGAAGCCTTGCCTTGATGATGTCATAGTCGTAGACCGTTGTTTCCTGGAATACAGAAGGATCCGGCTGGAAGGTGACGCTCGTTCCCGTATCCTTCGGATCGCAGGTTCCGACGACATGAAGCTTCTCCTTCACGTGTCCGCCGTCTTCGAAACGGATGACGTGAATCTTTCCTTCCTGGCGGACGGTAACCTCCAGCCAGCTGGAAAGAGCATTGACGACCGAGGCGCCAACACCGTGCAGACCTCCGGAAACCTTATATCCTCCGCCGCCGAACTTGCCGCCCGCATGCAGAATGGTATAAACGACCTCCACCGCCGTCATACCGGTCTTGTGATTGATTCCGACCGGTATGCCACGCCCGTTGTCCGCTACCGTGATGCTGTTGCCCGGATTGATGGAAACCTCTATGTGCGTGCAGTATCCGGCGAGTGCCTCATCGACGGAATTGTCCACGATCTCATAAACCAGATGATGAAGGCCACGGGATGATGTCGTACCGATGTACATGCCGGGACGCTTGCGGACTGCCTGAAGCCCTTCCAGAACCTGGATGTCATCCGCCGTGTAGGACCCGACATCTCTCGTATCCTTGACGTTATCATCCTTGTATTCCTTCTCATTCTCGGCGTACTCGCGGGCAAAGCCCTCTGCCTGCTGCGCCTTCTGGTCTTCCTGCGCGGCCTCTAAAAGATTCTTGATTTCTTCTGCTGCCATTGTTTCACTTTCTGCCGCAGCTTCCCGCGGCTGTTCGTTTCAGTTATGTCTCATTCGTCTCCACGACCCTTCCTTCACAAATCCGGTAAAGGCGGTCAATGGAAAAACGGTGATTCACAAATTCATCCAGTCCCGTACAGGTGATAAAGGTCTGAATTCCGCCAAGGGAATTCAGAAGATAATTCTGACGGTTTGTGTCCAGTTCCGACAGGACATCATCCAGCATCAGAACCGGCTCTTCTCCGATCAGTTTCTTCACAAGCTGCAGTTCGGAGAGCTTCAGGGAAAGGGCACAGGTTCTCTGCTGCCCCTGGGAGCCGAATTTGCGAAGGTCAATTTCGTCACAGATAAAAGAAAAGTCATCCTTATGCGGCCCGACCGCCGTGGAACCGATATACTTTTCCCTCTCCCTGACCTTCTGCAGTTCCTCTTCAAAATTCTCTTCCGTTACATTCGGCTCGTAGCAAAGAGACAGATGCTCTCTGCCCCCTGAGAGATTCAGATGTATTTCACGAATGATCTCATTCAAATCCGTCATAAACGCACGGCGTCTGCGAATGATCTTCGTTCCGTACTCCAGAAGCTGGTCATTCCATACATCCAGAGTTGCCGAAAGGGACGGAACATCCAGAATCTGACGAAGAAGCTTATTGCGCTGCTCCACCACCTTGTTGTAGTGATTCAAATCATACAAATAGGACTCATCCAGCTGACACAGCTCCATATCCATAAAGCGTCTTCTCTGGGAAGGCCCGTCCTTTACAATGGACAGATCCTCCGGTGAAAAGAATACAATGTGAAGGAGTCCGATCAGCTCGGAAGCCCTGCGGATTCTCTGACCGTTGATGGCAATCCCCTTCGCCCTGGACTTCCGAAGGTGAAGATCCACCTGGTAGTCGATGCCGCCCTTGATGATGACACACCTTACATGCCCTTCCTGACATCCGAACCGGATCAGATCCCTGTCATAGACGCCGCGGTGAGACTTGGTGGTGGCAATCAGATAGAGTGCCTCCAGAATATTGGTTTTTCCCTGCGCATTGTCGCCGTAGAAAATATTCGTTCCTTCCGAAAAATCCATCGAAAGGTTCTCGTAATTGCGGTAATCCGCAAGTCTTAATGACTTGATATACATCAGTTCTTCATGGAAGAGGAGACAGTGAAGCCTTTTCCTTCCGCTTCTACGGTATCGCCGTCATAGAGCTTCTTTCCCCGGCGTGTTTCCGTTTCTCCGTTGACCTTCACGTTCCCTTCTTCAATCATGTATTTGGCGTCCACTCCGGACTGTGCAATGCCGGCCAGCTTCAATGCCTGGCCCAGCTTGATAAATTCATCTCTGATTGTAATCTGATCCATGAATTCTTACTTCTTTACACTTTCTCTGCATCCGCATTCAGCATTCTTCCAAAAGGAGAGTGTCTGCGGCAGATGCCTGTCTTTAATCAATATTGATGAAGTTCACCGGAAGAACCAGATAGCAGTAGCTCTTGTCATCGCGGATGAACGCCGGTGCACGCTGGGAGAGAAGATAGATGTCAATCTCTTCATCGTCAATGGCGCGAAGCGCATCTATCAGGAACTTCGGATTGAAGCCGATGTTCAGATCTTCACCGTCCTTATCAATCGTGATGGTCTCATCCATGCTGCCAAGCGTCGTATTGATCTTCAGTTCAACGGTGGTATCTGAGATCATCAGAATGATCGGCTTCTTATCCTCCTCTTTGACAAGAAGAGTGGCACGGTCAAGGCAGGAGAGGAACTCCTGACGGTTGATTCGAAGATGTGTCTGATAATCACCGGACAGCATCTGGTCAATCTTGAAATATTCTCCCTCAATCAGGCGGGATACCACGATCGTATCATCAAACTCAAACAGAGCATGACGGTCAGTGAAGTAAAGCTTCACCATCTTATCCATATCTCCGGAGAGAATCTTGCTGAT
>DAIMKA010000012.1:9976-10684 GCA_036721955.1 Lachnospiraceae bacterium
GCGTCTTGCCTGGAATGATGACCTTCCGGTTCTCATAGGTCTGCTTCAGTTCCACCTTGCGAATGGAGATCCGGTGTCCATCCAGTGCAACAACACGCAGAACATTGTCGCAGATTTCAAACAGCTCCCCTGTCATCATCTTGTTGCTCTCACTGGAAGAGATCGAGAAAATCGTTCTCGCGATGACATCCTTCAGCGTGAACTGTGAAACTTCAATGCCATAGTCGCGATTAATTTCCGGAAGATAGGTAAAATCCGATCCGTCTTTTCCTAAAATGTTGAACTTTGCTTTTTCACACTGGATCGTGACCTTTTCTCCATCCGTAGAGATATTGACAATTCCGTCAGGAAGCTTTCTTACAATGTTGGAAAAAATATCTGCATTGACGGCGATGATTCCGTGAGAAAGAATCGTACCCTCTACACCGGTTTCGATACCAAGCTCTGTATCATTGGCGATCAGTTTGATCTTCTCGGTGGATGCGTCAATAAGAATGCATTCCAGAATGGACATGGTTGTCTTACTGGGGACAGCTCTCGCAGCGATATTGACAGCGGCAATGAGCTTATTTTTTTCAATCTGCAATTTCATAATGAATGTCCTTTCTGTACTGTGGCACATTCGGGTAAAGAAAACGATCCGAGGCAATGTGGATATCCGGCAGAAAACTGCTGCAGGATTTTCCGGCTTTGCTGATCTGCGCCTTC
>DAIMKA010000012.1:10708-18202 GCA_036721955.1 Lachnospiraceae bacterium
GTGTACAGCCTCAATGATTGTATCAAAAAAGCCTTTATTTTTCAATGAAAGCGGGCGTGCCGCCATTGTGGACAGCGCGCCCGGATGCGTGCGGAAAAGCACTCTTTTTGTCAACGAAATTCCGCCACTGGCGGCAATTTTACGTGTTACTGAATATTGAGCTTTTTCTTGATGCTGTTGATGTTGTTCTTTAATTCCTCGTTATTCTCCATATCCTCTTTGACCTTATCCACACCGTGCATGACGGTCGAATGGTCCTTCTTGTTGAGGAGCTTTGCGATGGAATCCAGGGTGGCATCGGTGTATTCGCGGCACATGTACATGATGACCTGACGCGGAATGACGCACTCGGCATTTTTCTTGCGGGAGGCCACCATGGAGAGCTTCACGCCGTAATGCTCACAGACGATGTTGGCAATCATCTTGGGAGTGATTGTATGCTCGGCATTCGGATAAATGATGTCCTTCAGCACATCCTGCACCATTGTGAGGTTGATCTCAACGTTGTTGAGCTTTGAATAGGCGATGATCTTATTAAAAGCACCCTCCAGCTCACGGATGTTGGATTTAATGTTGGTCGCGATGTATTCCAGAATTTCATCTTCCACAACAAGGTGCTGCTCTTCGGAATTCTTCCGGAGAATGGCCATTCTGGTTTCATAATCCGGCGCCTGGATGTCTGCGATCAGGCCCATCTCGAAGCGTGACCGGAACCTTTCATCCAGTGTTTCCATTTCCTTTGGAGGGCGGTCGGAGGAAAGAACAATCTGCTTTCCTGCGGCGTGAAGCTCATTGAAGGTGTGGAAGAACTCCTCCTGCGTGGATTCCTTTCCTATAATAAACTGGATGTCATCGATGAGAAGAACATCGACCGTGCGGTATTTGTCACGGAGTCTTGTCATGGACTGCGCGTTTCCGCTTCGGATGGATTCGATGACTTCATTCGTGAACTGCTCACTCGTGACATAGAGAACACGCATATCCGGATTCTGTTCCAGAATATAGTGCCCGATCGAATGCATCAGATGTGTCTTGCCAAGTCCGGCGCCTCCGTAGAGAAAAAGAGGATTGTAAACGGAACCGGGCGTTTCGGCAACGGCAACACAGGCGGACTGTGCAAAGCGGTTGTTCGCGCCGACAACAAAGGTATCGAAACGGTACTTCACATTGAGGTTGGCGTCCTCGGCCTTCAGACTGATGCTGGTTTTCTTCTGAATCTCTTCTTCCTGCTCTTCGGTCTTCTGTTCGTTGTTCAGAACGAAAATGACGCTCACCGGGTGGTCAAGCTGTTCGGAAATCGAAGCCTGAAGCGGCTCTTTGTATTTCTTCTCATAATAGGAGAGCATGAGAGGATTGTCGCTCGGAATACAGACGCTCAGGGTGTCCTGCTCAAGAGAGCCGAGTTTGAGATCCCGGATCCATGTATTATAGGAAACATCCGAAATGCGATAGATGTCGCGGATGTTCTCTTTGATTTCATTCCAATTGTTCCTGAGATCTTCCATGTTCATGGTGCTGATGCTACCCCTCACTCTTTCTTGCTTATCACTTTATAGTATTACCTGCAGTCGGAGAAGCCGGTGTTTCTCTCACATCGCGCTGGTTATGTGCAGAATGTGTATATCCAAAAAGATATTCGCGTTTTCACATTCAGACCTTGCCAGAGGCGAAGAAATTATGTGGATAAGTTCGTCTCAATGTCCCGCAAAGGCGCTGAATTCAAGGCTTTTCCCGATGTGCAGATGTTATCTTATAATAATTCAAATGAAGTTTCAAACGGCGGATCCGGCTCCGTCCATGGCGAAAATCCGAAAAAATGAAGCCGGAATGTGGAAATGTGGATAACTTAGTGGATATCTTATCCACGCCCGTAAATGGCGCAGAAATAAGGGTTTTAAAAATACAACGTGGGAAAAAACACGTCAAAGCCGCAGGTTAAAAATGCCCGGAAAGCCTTGAAATATCACGGTTTCCGGTGTTGACAGTATACTTGTTTCTACCATATAATATGAGAGCTGTTCGTAAAACGATTCTGTTATCAGTAAGCGTATATGGAATCGTAAGCCGCGGACAGAAACGGTATGACCGGATCTGGTGATACAGGAAAGCGTGGGGAATTCCTTCTATATTATATATGGAAAGAAACCGGCTCTGTTTTGCGGCAACGCGATGAATGAATTTGATATTTTCGAATAAAGGAGGTGTAGCGAACGATGGCAAAGATGACATTTCAGCCGAAGAAGAGACAGCGCTCCAAGGTGCATGGTTTCCGTGCAAGAATGGCTAGTGCTGGCGGACGTAAGGTTTTAGCAGCAAGAAGAGCAAAGGGAAGAAAGCAGTTGACTGTTTAATCACACTGCTCCAGGGGCCGCAGCAATGCGGCCCTTTGTGTTATGTAATTGTTCAGTACATGGCAGTCTGTAACGTAAATGGATCGTTTACGAGCATGTTTACGTTACGGACTGCCATGTGGCCAAGCCCGTGAGGAGAAATCCGCGTAGGCGGTTTCTCCGATACGCGAAGTGAATCGCTTCGCGATTCACTTCAAACAGGAGAAGATACCATCGGGTATCTTCGAGTGTCAAGGGCTTTGGCCGTTGGCATCGAGGATTTTCGTAAGAAAATTCGAGATGTCCTGAACAATTACAGTGTTCAGCTTCAGCAAGGGGACTCGTGGAATCAATCAGGAAAAACGAAGATTTCAGGACATGCTATAAGTTCGGGAAATCCTATGCCAACAAATATCTGGTCGTCTATGTAAGAGGAAACGGCACAGATCAGAACAGAATCGGAATTTCTGTCAGCAAGAAGGTCGGGAACAGCGTTGTCCGGCACAGGATCAAGAGACTTGTTCATGAAAGCTATCGGCTGCATGAGAAAGAATTCGATAGCGGTTCGGATATTGCAGTCGTCGGGCGCAGATCGGCAGACGGTGCCAGTTATTATGAGATCGAAAGAGCGCTCCTTTTCCTTTTGCGAAATGCCGGAATTTATCACAGTGAACGGAACTCCGCTCCGAAGAAGCCGCAGACACCTGCGGCAGAGGATGGCAGGCATGATTAAGAAAATTATGATTGCGGGAATTCGTTTTTACAGAAAGTATCTTTCTCCGTTGAAATCCACGAAGTGTCCGTATATTCCGACCTGTTCGGAGTATGGGCTGGAAGCAATTGAAAAATACGGTGCACTGAAGGGAGGCCTTCTCGCACTCTGGAGAATTCTTCGCTGCAATCCGTTTTCACACGGCGGATATGATCCCGTTCCGTAAACAACAAGACAGTACCAACACCATTTGAAGGAGGATTTGATATCCTATGCTCTTAACACAGGACAATACATTTCTGATCGGACCCATTTCCACGCTCCTCGGGTATCTGATGAACGGTATCTTCTGGATTCTGGAGAAGATCGGCATTCCGAACATCGGTCTTTCCATCATCATTTTCACGGTGATCATCTACATGGCTTTGATGCCTCTGACCGTCCGGCAGCAGAAGTTCTCCAAGCTGCAGCAGAAGATGCAGCCTGAACTTGCCAAGATTCAGGCAAAGTACAAGAATCGCAAGGATCAGGAATCCATGCTCCGCATGAATGAAGAGACGCAGGCACTCTATAAGAAATACGGTGTATCTCCGATGGGCAGCTGCGTACAGCTTCTGATCCAGATGCCTATTCTGTTCGCGCTGTATCGCGTCATTTACAAGATTCCGGCCTATGTCGGACAGGTGAAGAACGCATTTTATCCGCTCGTCACCAATCTGATGGCAGATGCGGGATCCAGGGATTACCTGCAGGCAACCTCCGCTGCCGCACAGTATGCGAATGAATTCAAGACGGACGACTTCATCAACGGCGTCGGCCATGCGGTAGAGAATGTATACATTGATGTTCTGAACCGTTTCTCCAGTGCGGACTGGGTTGCGCTCGGTGATAAGTTCACGAATCTGACCAGCGACATTCAGACAACGGTTGCCAAGCTGGAACAGTACAACAATTTCCTCGGACTGAATATCGGAAACTCTCCGTGGTTCACGTTCAAAAATGCACTTGCGGCAGGTTCCATTCTCGGAATCATTGCGGCTGTCATCGTTCCGCTTCTTGCAGCCGTAACACAGTTAATCAATGTTGCGCTGATGCCGATGCAGACTTCCTCGACGGGAGACCCGCAGCAGGATCAGATGGCTTCTTCCATGAAGACCATGAACTACATTATGCCGCTGATGTCGGCATGGTTCTGCTTCACCCTTCCCGCAGGTATGGGACTTTACTGGATTGCCGGTTCGGTCATTCGTTCCCTGCAGCAGATCTTCATCAATAAGAGCGTCGACAGGATGGATATGGACGCTTTCCTGAAGAAGCAGGAAGAGAAGAATCGCAGGAAGGCAGAGAAGAGAGGCGACAAGCCGACTGCCTATGAGCGCATGATGGAATATTCGCAGATGAATACCAAAAACGGCCAGGAGTCCCTGTCCGGTGTGGGAAATGCCGCTTCGAAGCGCAAGACTCTTTCGGAGAAGGCAGGCTATCAGAACCGCAGCAATGGCAAGAGCGCCGCTCCTGCAGCAGAAACCCAGGAGGTTCGCAAGTACCGCAAGGGCAGTCTTTCCGAGAAGGCAAACATGGTTGCCGAGTACAATTCCGCAGCCAAAAATACAGGTTCTAAGAAAAAGTGACGGGGGATCAGATCATGGCAAACGAGTATATCGAGATCAGTGAGAAAACACTGGATGACTGCATTACTTCTGCGTGCCGCAAGCTTTCGATTACCAGTGATAACCTTGATTATGAAGTCGTGGATCAGGGAAGCCTTGGATTCATGGGATTCAATTCCCGCAATGCGGTAATCCGCGCGAGAGTGAAGGAAAATGAACATGGATCCGCAGCGGCAGGCGGTGATGTTCTCGGAAATGTTCACGAGGAGAAGTCTCAGGAAGAATACGAGACGGACAAGCGGGCAGAGGCTTCTTATGAGAAGAGCTACGGCAGGTCCGATTTTACCAGATCCTCATACGGATCCGGAAGAAGCTCCTACGGTTCACGGCAGGGTGGAAGACGCGGAACCTATGGCTCTTCGTATGATCAGCCGAAGAAGGATTTCACGCAGACTTCCATTTATGACCGGACGCCCTCTCCTGCCAAAAAGCCGGAAGAGCCGAAGGTGAATTACACGGATGAGCAGATCGCCGGATTTCAGGAGAAAGCAGAAAACTTCCTGAAGCCGATGTTCCAGGCAATGGGAATGGAGGTTGCGGTCACATTCGATTTTGACAAGGAAGAGAATATCCTGAACATTGATTTTGAGGGCGATGACATGGGAATTCTGATCGGCAAGCGCGGTCAGACCCTGGATTCCATTCAGTATCTGGTATCTCTTGTAGTGAACAAGGATGTCGAAGGATATGTCCACGTCAAGACGGACACCGAGGATTACCGCGCGAGACGCAGAAAGACTCTGGAGAATCTGGCCAGGAACATTGCCTTCAAGGTGAAGAGAACTCATAAGGCACAGGCGCTGGAGCCGATGAATCCCTATGAGCGCCGCATCATTCATTCCTCCCTGCAGGGAGACCGTTATGTCACCACTTACAGCGAAGGCGAGGATCCGTATCGCCGGGTAGTGATTGCACCGAAGAGATGAACGATTCATAGAAAGAAAGGAGTGCCGGGAACGTTGATTCAGCGTTTCCGGTACTTTTTTGTGGCGTAATGCTACAGGAAAGCTGCTGGTATCCCGGAAAAGCATGAATTTTACTGCGAAAACTGCAATGCGAAGGAGAGGGACGTTGTATTATAGTAAGTGTTCATCAGCCCACGAGAACAGAATGGAAACAGGAGATTATGGCATTAACTTTTGACAGAGATCAGAATGATACGATTGCAGCAATCGCAACCGGAATGTCGGAGGCGGGAATCGGGATTGTCCGGATCAGCGGTCCCCATGCGGCGGACATCATTCGCAGAATTTACCGCACGAAGTCGGGAAAGAAAATGACTTCGTGGAAACCGAATACCATTCATTACGGGAAAATCACAGATCCGGAAACCGGCGAGGTCCTTGATGAAGTGCTGGTTTCCTGGATGGAGGCCCCGCACAGCTATACCACGGAAGATACCGCAGAGATCAATACACACGGCGGTACCTACGTGATCCGAAGGGTTCTGGACGCGGTTTTGCGGGCCGGTGCGCGAATGGCGGAACCGGGAGAGTTTACGAAGCGGGCTTTTCTGGGAGGAAGAATGGATCTGTCAGAGGCCGGAGCCGTGATGGATCTGATCCGGTCGCAGAACGAGTTCGCGCGCAAGGTCAGTCTGGCACAGCTCGAAGGCTCTGTCTCGGGAAAGGTAAAAGAGCTTCGGAGCAGCATTCTGTATGAAATCGCATACATTGAATCTGCACTGGATGATCCGGAGAATTACTCTCTGGACGGCTATCCGGATCGACTTCAGAAGAAATGCGAAGCCATTCTTTCGGAATTGGAAGCGGTGCTGCGGCGGTCAGAGAATGGAAAGGTTCTGCAGGAAGGAATCCGGACGGTCATCATCGGAAAGCCAAACGCCGGAAAGTCATCTCTTTTGAACCGGCTTGCGGGAGAGGAGAGAGCGATTGTTACTTCCGTTGCCGGAACGACCAGAGATACGCTGGAAGAAACGGTAAGGCTGGGAGATCTGACACTCCGGGTCACGGATACGGCGGGAATTCATGAGACAGAGGATCCGGTGGAGAAGATCGGTGTGGAGCGCGCGAGGAAGGCCATGGAAACGGCCCAGCTTTTTCTGTTCGTTCTGGACACCTCTGCCGGTATTACGGAAGAAGATAGGCAGATTGCGCAGATGATTGAGGAAGAGCTCACGACCGGAAGACACTGCATTGTTCTGCTGAACAAGTCGGATCTTCCCACAAAAATAGAAGAAACAGAGGTTCGGAAACTCTGGAAAACACCGAATATGGAATGCCTTTCTCTTTCTGCGCTTGAGAATACCGGCCTGGATGAACTCCGTGGCAAAATCGAAGAGCTGTTTCATCTGGGAGAAATTGCTTCCTCTACGGAGCTGTTCGTCACCGATGAATTTCAGAAATCGGCACTTCGGGAGACAATCCGTTCTCTGCAACTGGTCATTCAGAGCATTGAAAGCGGCATGAGCGAGGATTTCTTCTCCATTGATCTTCGAAATGCCTATGCATCTCTGGGACGGATGATTGGAGAAGAGGTGGAGGACGATCTGGTGGAAGAAATTTTCAGCAGGTTCTGTCTGGGAAAATAGGGGAGTCTGAGGATTCCGGATTGCTGCTGATTATCTGAAAGATGCTGTCCGCATACAGAATAGTTATATAGTTATCAATTAAGGGGAAGGAACGTAATGGAGATTACATTACAGAAAATCAATGAAGACAACTTTCTGGACGCCTTTCATCTGAAGCTGGCAGAGGGGCAGGAACGTTTTGTATCTCATCCGATCCGAAGCCTTGCACAGGCTTATGTCTATTATCATCAG